>NZ_PSUC01000016.1:0-40932 GCF_002931635.1 Rathayibacter sp. AY2B7
GGAGGCGGCGCCGGACGCGCCGAGACGACGGAGGCCGCCGCGCTCGAGCTCGAGTGCGACGGCCTCCGGACCGTCAGGAGCGGGCGCCCGCGGGTCAGGCCAGGCGCAGCAGGCGGCAGCCGTGCGGCTCGAGCTCGAGCTCGACGGCGCCGCCGACGATCGGCAGCTCGGCGCCGCTCCACACGTCGACGGCCGAGGCTGCGCCGGAGCAGCCCAGGTCGGCCAGGTGCGCGGAGTAGGACCGCGCCGACGAGCCCAGCCAGAACACTCCGCGCCACTGCTCGTCGCCGCGCCACGCCGACCACACCACCAGGTCGCCGTCGCGGACGATCTCGCGGCTGCCGTCGCTGCCGAGGAGCGCGAGGACGTCGCCGTTCGTCAGCAGCGCGAGCGTGTCGGCGGGCGTGTCCGGGAGGTGCCCGCCCATCATCAGCGGCGAGCGGAGCAGGCACCACAGCGTCACGAGCGTCCGCTGCTCCGCGGGCGTGAACCGCGAGAGCCGGTCCTCGCCCACGTGCGCGCGCACGCCGATCCGCCCCAGCGGCAGCATGTCGGCGTCGGCCCAGGCGCCGGGACGCTGA
Organism: Rathayibacter sp. AY2B7; assembly: GCF_002931635.1. NCBI lineage: Bacteria > Bacillati > Actinomycetota > Actinomycetes > Micrococcales > Microbacteriaceae > Rathayibacter > Rathayibacter sp. AY2B7. The sequence continues at coordinate 582 of NZ_PSUC01000016.1, forward strand.
TGCGGAGCCCAGCGCGCGGCCCGCTGGAACTGCTCGTGCAGGTGCGCCCAGTCGTCCCAGAAGTCGTCCGAGATCCGCCACATCTGCGCGGTCGACCGCAGCAGCTCGAGGTTCTCGAGCGAGAGCTGCTTGCCGGGGGAGAGGCTCAGCACCATCGGGCGGCCGGTCGCGTCGATCGCGCGAGAGAGTGCGGCGATCTCCTCCGCCTGGATCGGCGGGTAGAGCACGTCGTCGAGCTTCACGAAGTCGACGCCCCACGAGGCCAGCTGCGCCATCACGGAGTCGTAGTACTGCTGCGCGCCGGGCGCGCTCATGTCGACGCCGTAGTTGTCCGGGTTCCACGGGCAGACGTTCCCGCGGTCGGCGATGTCGGCGCAGGTCGCCTCCGCCCCGAGCACCGGCAGGCCGAGCTCGGCCGCTCGGCGGGGGACGCCGCGCATCAGGTGCACCCCGAAGCGGAGGCCGAGGGCGTGCACGCGCGCGGCCAGCGCCGTGAACCCGCCCGTCGCCGCGGAGGGGAAGCGTCCGACGGCGGGCTGCGGGCGGCCCCAGTCGTCGAGCACCGGCTCCGACACCTCCTGGTAGTCGCTCGTGCCGGGATCGGGCTCGTACCACTGGATGTCGACGACGACCGTGTCCCAGCCGTGCGGCAGGAGGTGCTCGGCGAGGAACTCGGCGTTCGCGAGCACCTCCTCCTCCGTCACCGAGGCACCGAAGCAGTCCCAGCTGTTCCAGCCCATCGGCGGGCGGCGGGCGGCCTCCGTGCGCGCGGCGATCACGAGAGCTCCAGCGTCACGGTCGCGAAGGAGTGCGGGGGCAGCGTGACCCGCAGGCCTGTGGCCGTGGTCTCGATGCCCTCGAGGGCGACGGGGCTCACCTCGTCGGCGGCGCCGGGCCGGTTGTGCGCGTCGGGGCGGTCGGCGGTGAGGAGGCGGCCGGTCGCGCCGGTCACGGTCCCACCGCGGAAGTCGAGGGAGACCTCGAGCGGCTCCTCCAGGTCGACGTTGGTCAGCGAGACCAGGACGCGGCCGTCCTTCGTGGAGGCGGAGGCGGAGGCGACGGGTATCTCGCGGCCGTCGACCGCGTGCGTCGGGCCGGCGACCGTGGTCGGCAGAACCGTCGCGTCGTGATGCCCCTTGTTCATCTCGAACACGTGGTACGTCGGCGTGCGGACCATCTCGCCGCCGTCCGGGTCGGTCAGCAGCATCGCCTGCAGCACGTTCACCGTCTGCGCGATGTTCGCCATCGTCAGGCGGTCGGCGAAGCCGTGGAAGACGTCGAAGTGCCAGGCCGCGACCATCGCGTCGCGGATCGTGTTCTGCTGGAAGAGGAAGCCCGGGTGGGTCCCCGGCTCCACGTCCCACCAGGTGCCCCACTCGTCGAGCACCATCCCGTACTTCTTCTCGGGGTCGTGGACGTCCATCACCGCGGCGTGCGAGCGGAGCAGCTCCTCGATCCCCTGCGCGGCCACGATCGTGCTCCAGTAGGTGTCCGCGTCGAAGTCGGTCGCGCTGCCCTTCGCGTGCCAGCTGCCGCCGATCGTGTAGTAGTGCACCGAGACCGACTCCCACGGCACGGAGGAGAAGGGGTGTCCCTCGATCTCGGGGATCACCTCCATCAGCGTCTGCGTCCAGTGGGTGTCGGCGCCGTCGGCTCCGGCCGCCACGCGGTAGAGCGGAGTGTCGTTGCCGCTCTGCACGAAGGTCCCGAACTGCCGCGCCAGGTCGGCGTAGGCGCCGGCGCGCATGTTGCCGCCGCAGCCCCAGGTCTCGTTGCCGAGCCCCCAGAAGCGGACGGTCCACGGCTCCTCCCGGCCGTGGGAGCGGCGCAGGTCGGCCATCGGCGACTTGCCCGCGCCGGTGAGGTACTCGGCCCAGTCCGCCATCTCCTGCACGGTGCCGGAGCCGATGTTGCCCGAGATGTAGGCGTCGGCGTCGAGCAGCTCGCAGAGCGCCATGAACTCGTGGGTGCCGAAGGAGTTGTCCTCCGCGACTCCGCCCCACTGCGTGTTGATCAGGCCGGGGCGCTCCTCGCGCGGGCCGATGCCGTTGGTCCAGTGGTAGCGGTCGGCGAAGCAGCCGCCGGGCCAGCGGAGGTTGGGGATGTCGAGGGCGCGGAGGGCTTCGACGACGTCCAGGCGGATCCCGCCCTCGTTCGGGACGGGCGAGTCCTCGCCGACCCAGAAGCCGTCGTAGATGCACCGGCCGAGGTGCTCGGCGAAGTGGCCGTAGAGGTGGCGGCTGATGGTGGCGCCGGGGCGGTCGAGGTCGACGGTGACGGTGCTGTTCACGGGGTGCTCCAGAGTGGTGGCGGACGGATCGGCGGCGGTGGCGGCGGTGTCGAGGACGCCGGGGTCGGCGGCGGTGCTCACGCGGTCTCGCGGACGAGCCGCAGGACGATCGCGCGGTCGGCGTGGAAGGTCGGCAGGTCCAGGCCCGCCTCGCCCAGCAGACTCCCCGAGTAGGCGGGGGCCGGGGCGTCGGAGTCCAGCGGCACCGTCGACTCCAGCCAGTGCGGGCTCTGCCAGGGCGGGCCGAGCGAGCCGGGGCGCGCGGTCTCGATCCGGTAGCGCGCCCGCGGATCCAGGCCCGGGAGGCGGACGCGGCGGCGCGAGTCCGCGGTCAGCGCGGGCGTGACCAGCGTGTACAGCGCCTCCGAGCCGTCCGGCGCGACGACGCCGCGCAGCGACGGCGCGTCGGGGTCGGAGTCGTCGCCCCCGACGACCCGGCCGGTCGCGATCAGGCCGCGGTGCTCGCGGTACGCCGCGATCCAGCCCGCCAGCACGGGCTCCTCCTCCGCGTCCAGCTCGCGGAGGTCCCACTCGATCCCGAAGTGGCCGAGGAAGGCGATCGCGCAGCGGGTGTGCAGGTCGCTGGTGCGACCGGTGACGGAGTTGACCGGCGAGGCGACGTGCGAGCCGAGCATCTCCGGCGGCACGAGCAGCCCGGTCCAGCGCAGCATCCGCGAGCGGTCCAGCGGGTCCTGGTTGTCGGAGGTGTGCACGCGGTCGGTGCGCTCGAGGATCCCCAGGTCGACCCGGCCGCCGCCGGAGGCGCAGCTCTCGATCTCGAGCTCCGGGTGCCGGGCGCGCAGCTCGTCGATCAGCCGGTACAGCGCGAGCGTCTGCTCGTGCACCGCGGCCGTCCCGGTGGCGGGGTGGCCCGCGTCGATCAGGTCGCGGTTGTGGTCCCACTTGAGGTACGCGACGCCGAGGTCGGCGACCAGACCGTCGAGCACGCCGAGGATGTGCGCGAACGCGTCGGGGTTCGTCAGGTCGAGCACCTGCTGGAAGCGGAACCGCGGCGGCAGCTCCTCGCGGGCCCGCAGGATCCAGTCGGGGTGCGCGCGGGCGAGGTCGGAGTCCTCGTTGATCATCTCGGGCTCGATCCAGAGGCCGAACTCCATGCCCAGGCCGCGGACGTGCTCGGCGAGGGGGAGGAGGCCGTCGGGCCAGGCGACGGGGTCGGGCGTCCAGTCGCCGAGGCCGGCGCGGTCGTCGCTGCGGCCGAGGAACCAGCCGTCGTCGAGCACGTAGCGCTCGACCCCGAGGGCGGCGGCGCGGTCGGCCAGCTCGGCGAGGACGGCGAGGTCCTGGTCGAAGTAGACCGCCTCCCAGACGTTGAGCGTCACCGGGCGCGGCCGGCGCGAGGAGCGGGAGACCCCGCGGAGGTGGGCGTGGAAGCGGGCGGCCGCAGCGTCGAGGCCGTGGCCGAAGCTGCCGGAGATCCAGGGGGAGGAGTAGCTCTCGCCGCTCGCGAGGCGCACCTCGCCGGGCAGGAGCAGCTCGCCGCCGCGGAAGGCGAGCCAGCCGTCGCCGCGCTCCACCGCGTGCTCGTGGTTGCCGCCGATGCCGACGTGGCAGAGCCAGACCCGCCCGTCGGCGGAGTCGAAGCCGGGGGTGCCGACCGCGACGACCGTCGTCGCGTCCAGGCCGGTGCGGCCGCGCCGCGAGGAGCGGGAGTGGGTGCCGGTGACGACGGGGTGGCGCTGGGGGATCTTCTCGGTGCCCCAGCGGCCGGAGAAGTCCAGGATCTCGCGGGCCTCGGTCGGGATCCGGAGGGCGGGGTCGGCGCCGATCACCTCGAGGTGCCCGGCGCCGTCGTTGCGGACCGAGACGCGGGTCCTGAGCAGTCCGGCAGGGGAGAGAACGATCTCTAGGACGACCCCGATCCGGGCCTGCGCGTCGTGCGCCTCGACGGTCACGGCGGCGCTGCAGGCCTGCGCGACCGCGCCCTCCGCGAGGGCCTCCCCGTCCACCGAGACGGTGTCCACGGTCAGCCTCGGCGACCAGCCGGCGCCTTCCCGGTGCACCCGGAGACCCGGCAGGCCGGCCCAGCCGAAGGTGTGCTCGGGCAGGATCCCGGGCTCGTAGGGGACGTCGGAGGAGCCCTCGATCCCCGTCCGCACGGGAGTTCTTGCGAAAGCTGCGAGATCGTCGTCGCTCGCGTCGAGTCGCGGACCCCAGTGCAGCAGCACGGGCAGGTCGCCTCCCGACTGAGTGAGGAGGGCGGACACGTCATCGGCGACGAGATGGATCACTCTCGGGGATTGCATGTCCCCATTCCTATCGTCGATCCTGGTCTGAGTACAGCGAGAGATCGATCTCGACCCTCGGTCGGATGGACCACCGCGCGGATCGACCCGCGCCGATCGACCACCGCTCGCACCGCTCATCCCCACCACCCACCGCCTCGACGAGGAGCACCCATGCCGCTGACCCACCCGGCCCCGCACGAGACCCGCCTGGAGCGCGGGGTGCTCGACGCGCGGCGGAGGCTCAACCGCGACTACCTCCTCTCGCTCACCGACGAGGGGCTGCTGCAGAACTTCCTGATCGAGGCCGGGATCGGCGACCAGGGCTGGCACCTGCACCCCTCGCAGGACTCGCGCGAGGCCCGCGGCCTCGACCGGCACTGGGGCTGGGAGACGCCGGGCTCGCAGCTGCGCGGGCACTTCCTCGGCCACTGGCTCTCCGCCGCGGCCCGCGAGGTCGCGGTCACCGGCGACCCGCTGCTGCGCGTCCGGATCGACTCCGTGCTCGACGGACTCGAGCGCTGCCAGGAGGAGAACGGCGGCGGCTGGATCTGGGCGATCCCGCGCGGCTACCTCGACCGCCTCGCGACCGGCCGCCCCGTCTGGGCGCCGCAGTACGCGATGCACAAGCTGCTGATGGGCCTCGTCGACCTGCACCTCGACCTCGGCGACGAGCGGGCGCTGCGGATGGCGCGGGCCGCCACGGTCCCGCTGCTGGAGTGGGTCCGCGGATTCGACGACGCCGCTTTCCAGGAGATCCTCGAGGTCGAGACCGGCGGCATGCTCGAGGTCTGGGCCGACCTCCTCGCGATCACCGGCGATCCCGTCTACACCGAGCTGCTGGGCCGCTACGACCGCCGCTCCCTCTTCGAGGGCCTGCTCGAGGGCCGCGACGTGCTGACCAACATGCACGCCAACACCACGATCCCCGAGGTCCTCGGCGCCGCCCGCGCCTACGAGGTCACCGGCGACGAGCGCTGGCGGAGGATCGTCGAGGCCTACTGGGAGCAGGCGGTCACCCTCCGCGGCACCTTCTGCACGGGCGGTCAGACCTCCGGCGAGATCTGGACGCCGCCCTTCGCGTTCGCCGCTCGCCGCGGCGAGAAGACGCAGGAGCACTGCGTCGTCTACAACATGATCCGGCTGGCCGACGTGCTGCTGCGCTGGACCGGCGACCTCGCCTACGCCGACTACATCGAGCGGAACCTCTGGAACGGCCTCCTCGCCCAGCAGAACCCGCGGACCGGGATGGTCGCCTACTTCCTGCCGCTCGAGGGCGGCGCCCGCAAGGACTGGGGCAGCTCGACCGAGGACTTCTGGTGCTGCCACGGCACGCTGGTGCAGGCGCACACGCGCCACTCCGGGCTCGTCTTCTACCGCGGCGGCGACGCCGAGCTGACGATCGCGCAGCACGTCGACGCGAGCCTGCGCCTGCCGACCGCCGTCGGCGACGCGGCGGTGCGGGTCGAGGTGCTCGACACCGCCGGCTACGTCGGCCCGGACGCCAACGCGGGTGCCGCGGGCGACGTGCACCGCCCCACCGCCTCGCGGATCCGGGTCGAGATCGTCTCGGAGGAGGGGGTCGCGCTGCACGTGCGGCTGCGGGTGCCGGAGTGGACCGTCGGCGAGCCGGGGGTCGCGGGCGACGCCGAGCGCGTCCGGGCGGGCGACGGCGCGCTCCTGATCGAGCACCCCGGCGGCCGCACGAGCGTCGACCTCGCCTTCGGCACCGAGATCCGCGCCGTGCCGATCCCGGACGAGCCGGGCACGGTCGCCTTCGTCGAGGGCCCGATCGTGCTGGCCGGCCTCGTCGACCGCGAGATCGCGCTGCGGGGGCGACTCGAGGACGCCCCCGCCCTGCTCGCCCCCGACAACGAGCGGCAGTGGACCCAGTGGCTGCGCGGCTACCGCGCCGTCGGCCAGCCCGCCGCCGTCCGCTTCCGGCCTCTGCACGAGGTCGTCGACGAACCCTTCTCGCTCTACTTCCCGGTCTCGGCCGGGAGCTGATGGACAGGATCCCCTCCGTGACCTGCGCTCCGCGCTCATGACCGCCTCCACCGCCGTCCGGGCGATGCCCCGCGGCCGCCTCCTGCTGCCGATCTTCGCGATGCTCGTCGGCTTCGGGCCGCTCACCATCGACCTGGTGCTGCCGTTCCTGCCGACGCTGCAGGACGATCTCGGCGTCTCGGTGGCGACCGCCCAGCTGGTCGTCACCGGCGCCACCTTCGGCTTCGCGGCCGGCCAGCTCATCTCAGGACCGCTCAGCGACGCGGTCGGCCGCAAGTGGCCGCTCGGCGTCTCGGCGGCGCTGCACATCGCGGCGAGCCTCGTCGCGGCGATGACCTCCGACACCGCCGTGCTGCTCTCGGCCCGCTTCGTCCAGGGCGCCGCCTGCACCGCCGCGGGCGTCGTCGTCACCGCCATCGTCCGCGACCTCTACAGCGGCAAGCGGCTCGTCACGATGCTCGCGAACCTCGCCGTGATCGTCTCGGTCTTCCCGATCCTGGTGCCCTCCGTCGGCGCGCAGCTGACCAAGGTGATCGACTGGCGCGGCTCCTTCCTCGCGGTCGCCGCCTGGGGAGCGCTCGCGACCGTGATCGCGCTCCTGGTGCTGCCCGAGACGCTGCCCCGCGAGCGGCGGCACCAGGGCGGGCTCGGCCCGTCGCTGCGCAACTCCTTCGGGATGCTCCGCCGGCCGCGCGTGCTGGCGCTCGCCGCCGCCTCGGCCGCGGGCTGGTCGGTCGGCTTCGCGTATCTCGCGACCGCTCCCTTCCTCTACACGAACGTCTACGCGGTCGGGCCCGACCTGTACGGGCTGCTGTTCCTGGTCACCTCGCTCGTGACGATCGCGGTCGGGCAGACGACGGGACGGGTGATCGTGCCCCGGTTCGGACCCCGGTTCGCGATGTTCGCCTCGGCGATCGTCACGGCGCTCGGCGCCGTCGTGGTCGCGGTGCTCGCGCTCACCGGCACGCAGCCGCTGCTCGTCGTCGTCGGCGCGCTGACGTTCGCGCTGGCCGGCCGCTCGCTCGGCTTCGCCCCGGTGCAGTACCTCTCGCTGCAGGGCCCGTCGAGCGAGGCGGGCAGCGTCACAGCGATCCTCGGCACGGTCAGCTTCACGGCGGCCGGACTGGTGATGCCGGTGATGGGCGCGTGGGCCGAGATCTCGCTGATCCCGTTCGCGATCCTGCTGCTGCTCGCGGGGCTGGTCGAGGGCGGCGTCGCGCTGCTGTTCCGGCCGGGCTCGCGGCGCTTCGATCCGGGGGCGCAGCGGCTCGAGGACGAGCCGGCCGGGGCCGCCCGACCGGCCGGCCCCCGCGCGCACGACGAGAAGAGCTGAGATGACCCTCCAGGAAGGAATCACCGTGGAACTGCGCTCCGGCGACTACACCCTCCGCGTCGAGGCGGGCGGCCTCGAGGTGCTCGCGGGCGAGCGCGTCCTCTACGCGAACGACCGGCCGCTGCGCGTCACGGTCAAGACCGTCGCCGCGACCAGCGAGTACTCCGGCGCGCCCTACGACGACGTCTCGCTGTCGGAGGGGGCGATCACCGCGAGTGGGACGATCACCGTCCGCTCCGGGTCGGCCTTCGCCGTCACCGACGTCTGGCGCGTCGCGGGCGACGGCTTCTCCGTGCACCGCGACGTCGAGGTGCTGGCGGCCGGCGGCGACCTCGGCTTCTCCACCGCCGTCTCGCTCGGGCTGACCGGGTCCGACGACATCCGCGACTACGAGTGCTTCGCCCCCGGTGCGTGGTACCGCGACAACGCCTTCGGGCCCGCCGACGCGATGGGCCGCGACCCCGGCAGCGAGTACTTCTGGCGCACCGAGACGCACTACGCGCTGCCGCTGTTCGCCGCGCAGAGCCTCGCGACCGGCGAGACCGTGGCGCTCTCGCGCTGGGCGGCCGACGCGATGCTGCCGCGCCTGGACGTGGTCCGCTCGGAGAACTTCACCGACCCGGAGTGCACCGTCGGCTCGATCGGCCTGAGCCGCCCGCAGGGCACGACGCTGAACTACCTCTACTACGGCTTCGGCGTGCGGACCCCGCTCGACGTACCGCCCGCGGGCCTGTCCATCGACTACGTCCACCCGGGCGCCGACGGCGAGCGCCCGATCGACAACCCCTACTCCGGCCTCGACTACGACGCCGCCCCGAAGGCCCTGCAGCGGGTGAACCACCCGGTCGAGGTCGGCTTCCGCCAGCGCTACGCGGTCGCGGTCGACCTCGGCCGGCACGACGACTTCGCGACGATGATGCGCGCCACCTGGCGCAGCACCTACGCCCGGCTCCGCGACGACCTGTTCGAGGTCGACAACGAGCGGCACTTCCACCACGGCATGGCGATCCTCCAGCGCCTCACCCGCCGCTACGGCGACTCCTGGGGCCTGCCGTTCGCCTGCCAGCTGCCGGACCTCGACGTCTCGAGCGTCTCCTTCCAGTTCGGCTTCGTCGGGCAGCAGCCGGGCATCGGCTACCAGCTGCTGCGCTACGGCGACCGCGAGGGCGTGCCGGAGGCGTTCGAGCAGGGCGTCGGCATCGTCGACTTCTGGGCGCGGACCGCGCTGCCCGAGTCGGGCCCGCCGCGGATGTGCTTCAACCCCTCGCTCGGCGGCTTCGAGCCGTACCCGCACTACCTGCGGATGCTCGCCGACGGCGTCGAGGCGATACTCGACGCCTACCTGCACCTGCGCGACCTCGGCGACGAGCGCCCGCTCTGGCTCGAGTTCTGCCGGCGGACCGCCGACTGGCTGCTCGAGGTGCAGGACGCCGACGGCAGCTTCCACCGCGCCTACAACGCCGACGGCTCGGTGCGGATGGACTCGCGCTCGAACACCCCGAGCGTGATCCGCTTCCTCGTGCAGCTGCACCTCGTGACGGGGGAGGGGCGCTACCGCGCGTCCGCCGTGCGCGCCGGCGAGTGGTCGTTTGCGAACATCCACCGCACGCTGGAGTACCGCGGCGGCACCTGCGACAACGCCGACATCCAGGACAAGGAGGCGGGCATCTACGGGCTGTTCGGCTTCCTCGCGCTGTACGACCTGACGGAGGAGCCGCGCTGGCTGGAGGGCGCCGTCCGCGCCGCCGACTACACGGAGACCTGGACCTACGCGTGGTCCTTCCCGGTCCGCGCGCCCTGGGCGCATCCCTTCAACCGGTACTCGATCAGCGGACAGAGCATCATCACCCTCGGCGGCGGCGCCGACGTCTACATGGCGGCCTGCTCGTACAGCTACTACCGACTGCACCTGATCACGGGCGACGAGCACTACCTCGATTTCGCCGAGTTCCTGCACCGCAACACCCGCCAGTCGACCGACGTCGACGGCAGCATCGGCTACGCGATGCCCGGCCTCGGCCACGAGAGCGGCGACTTCGCGACCCAGACCCTGCGCAGCCACCACCACTGGCTGCCCTGGTGCACCTTCGTCGAGGTCGACCCGGCCTCGCGCCTGCGCGACACCTTCGGCGTCTACGAGATCGCCGACGCGCAGCGCCTGCCCGCCGCCGAGCGGGCGGCCCGCAACCGCGTCTACGACCGCTACGGGCACTCGCGGAGCTGACCCGACCCCCCACCGCATCCTGCTCGCGTCTCGTTCTCACGTCGACGCGGCCACACGGCGGGTCCGCCGGCCTGCGGGGACGACACCCGGTGCGCTGCTCCGCCTCCGTCGGCGGAGCTCCCGCCTACGCTGACACGCATGGTGCAGAGCAGAGAAGAACGGATGCAGGGGCTCGTCGAGATCCTGCAGCGCGACGAGCGGGCGAGCGTCTCCGATCTCGCTTCGGTGTTGTCGGTGACGGAGATGACGATCCGACGAGACCTCGAAGTGCTCGAGCGGGACGGCGTGCTCGAGCGCTTCCACGGCGGGGCGCGTCTGCTCGTCAGCAGCAGCTACGAGCCCCCTCTGATGCTCCGCGAGCGGATGCACGCTGAGGAGAAGCGAGCTCTTGCTCGGGCCGTCTCCGACGTCATCGTCGACGGTGACACTCTCATCCTCGACGGGGGGACGACGGGCATCGCCATCGCGCGATCGCTCGCCGGACGACGTCTCACCGTGTGCCCGCTCTCGCTCAGGGTGGCATGGGAGTTCGAGCAGTCGAACGCGGTGACCCTGCGGATGCCGCCGGGCGTGGCCCGCGCCGGCGAACTGAGCCTGAGCGGTCCCGACACCATCGACTACCTGGGGCGGCACCACTTCGATCATTTCGTCATGACCGCGAGCGGCTTCTCGGTGGACGGCGGGCTGACGGAGTGGAACTCCGACGACGCGGCGGTCAAGCGTGCGGCTCTCGCCGGCGCGAGACGGACGACGGCCGCCGTGGACGCGAGCAAATGGGGTCGCGATGCGTTCGCGACGATCTGCGATCTCCAGACCCCGTCCACCGTGCTGGTGGCGGGCCTCTCCACGAGCGCCGACGCGGACGCCCTCCGCCGGGCCATTCCGTCCCTCCAGGAGGCGCCCGAAGCCTGAATCGACACATCGGACACATTTAATGTTCGTTCGCACACAGAGTGTGTGCTAATTTCTCTCCATGTTGGCACTGCCGCCTACCCCTTGGAGACGAACACCATGACGTCGAGCACCGCTTCCGAATCACAGCCGCCCGTCACGATGGGCACGCAACTGAGCACCGGGACCCTCGGGCTGGGCGGTGTCCTCATGCAGGCGATCGCACAGATCTCCCCGACGCTCGGCATCTTCTACACGATCGCGTTCACCTCGTCGCAGGCGGGCGTCACGGCGCCCCTGACCTATCTGGCGGCCTTCGCGATCTGCTTGACCCTCGCCGCGCCGATGCTCGGACTCGCCCGGCACCTCCCGTCAGCGGGGGCCTCTACACCTACGTGTCGGCCGGTCTCGGCCCGCGATCGGGGTTCCTCACCGGGTGGCTCTACGCGGTGACGGTGTCCGTGGTCCCCGCGGCTCTCGCCGCCTTCACCGGCTCGATCCTCGAGGACGAGCTGACCGTGAAGTACGGCATCCCGCTTCCCTGGTGGGTGTACGCCGTCGTCATCCTGCTCATCTGCCTCGCCTGCGCCTACCGGGGCATCGCGCTCTCGATCCGCTTCCTCGTCGTGATGACCTGCTTCGAGATCGCCGTCGGCATCGGCCTGGCCCTCACCGGGATCTTCAATCCGGGTGCCGGCGGAGTCAACGTCTCCGGCTTCGATCCGGCCAACATCCCCGACTCCAGCGGGTTCTTCCTCGCCGTCGTCCTCTCGATCTTCGCCTTCACCGGCTTCGAGAGCGCAGCTGCGGTGGGGGAGGAGTCCCGGGACCCCAAGCGGATCGTCCCGAAGGCGATCATCGGCTCCCTCGTGCTGATCGGCGTCTTCTACGTCGTGACCGCATGGGGACTCCAGATCGGCTGGGGTACCGAGGACGTCGCCTCCATGGCGACCTCGCCGACAGCACCGGCCTTCGTCCTCGCCGACCGCCTCTGGAACGGCGGCTCGATCATCGTCCTGATCGCTCTCGTCAACTCGGGCCTGGGCGTCTGCATCGCCTGCACGACGAGCGCCACCAGAACGCTCTACGGCATCGCCCGCACCGATGCCCTCCCGGCATTCCTCACCACGACCACTGCGAAGTACCGGACGCCGATCGGCGCCGTCCTCCTCCAGTCGGCCGTGGCGATCACCGTCTGCCTCGGAGCCGGCCTCGCACTCGGCCCCATCGAACTCTTCAACCTGCTCGGGACCACCGGCACCTTCGCCTACATCCCGATCTTCATCCTGATGAACATCGCGGCGTTCCGCTTCTTCCGCACACGTGTCCCCTCGGAGTTCAGCATCTGGGCCCACGCCGTCGCGCCCGCGATCTCCACCGTCGCCCTGATCGTCATCGGCTACAACAGCATCGTCCCCCTCCCCGCCTTCCCCGTCCTCCTCGCCCCCTTCGTCGCAGCGGCCTACATCCTCAGCGGCGTGGCGATCCTGATCGGCCGCAATCTCCGGCCCGGACGGCGGGAGTGGATGACGCACGCCGGCGAACTTCCCGACATCGACGCTCCGCTCGCGCTCGCCTTCTCCGACGTGCCGACCACCTCGAAAGGACACGACGCATGACCACCCCCACCCCCAGTGCCGAGGCCACTCCGCTCCCCGTTCCGGAGCTGCCGTCCCACGTCGACGTCCTCGTCATCGGCGGCGGCACCGGCGGCGCCGCCTTCGCTGCCGTGCTCGCCGCGCACAGCGACGAGCAGATCCTCCTCGTCGAAGCCGGTCCTGACTACGGGCCGGCCGCTGATGGCCGCTGGCCTGCGGACGTGCTCGACGCGCGTGCGATACCGCTCTCCCACGACTACGACATCACCACCACCTCCACCGCCGGCGACACCGTTCTCGATCTGCCCCGTGCCCGCGTCCTCGGCGGATGCTCCTCCCACAACGGATGCACCGCCTCGATCGGATCGATCGAGGACTACGACGGCTGGGCCTCCGCCGGCAATCCCGGCTGGGAGGGCGCCACTGTCCTGCCGCTGCTCGAGTGGGCTCGCGACCGGTTCCGCGTCCGGCGCTACACCACCGCCGAACTGACCGAGCCTCAGCAGGCCTTCGTCGACGCAGGTCTCGCGACAGGGCTCCCCTTCGCCGACGACCTCGACGACATCGCCGCAGGTGTCGGAATCGGCCCCATGCCCGTCAACATCGTCGAGGGGACCCGATGGAACGCGGCGTTCGCCTTCCTCGACGCCGTCCGTGACCGTCCGAATCTGACGATCGCCGGACTCACCCCGGTCGCGCGCATCGACATCCGCGACGGACGAGCGGTAGGGGCGTGGCTCACCACCACCGACGGCGTGCAGTACGTGGCCTCGGGCCGAGTGGTCGTCGCTGCGGGCGCGTACCACTCGCCGGCGATCCTCCTCCGCTCCGGCGTCGGCGCCGCCTCCGAACTCGATGCACTCGGCATCTCCGTCGCCGCCGACCTGCCCGGCGTCGGCAAGCACCTGCTGGATCACCCGTGCATCGCGCTGGACTTCGCCGGCCGGGAGGGTCTCGTCGCGGACCTCGAGAAGCGGCCCTGGTTCCCGGACGAGCAGAGCCTCGGCCGGGCGAGATCCTCTCTCTGCGACGACGGACCCTACGACATCCACGTCTTCATGGTCGCCGGCAGCAACAGCGGCCACCCCGGGCTGCCCCCGATCTCCCTCTACGGCGGAGCCATGCGCGCCCTGTCGGAAGGGACCGTCACGCTCGACGCAGACCTCGACGTCACCCGACCCGTCGTCGATCACCGCTACGGCACCGACGAAGCAGGACACGACCGTCAGGTCCTCTCCGAGGCCCTCGACCTCTTGAACGCCATGAGCGCGCAACCCGGCCTCGCAGAGGTCCTCGGCGAGGCCGTACCCCGGCACCACGCTCCCCTGGAGGACATCGTCAACTACTGCCACCCCGCCGGCAGCTGCAAGATGGGCCCCTCCGACGACGACGCCTCGGTCGTCGACTCGACGGGCGCCGTGCACGGCGTCCAGGGCCTCTACGTCGCCGACGCGTCGATCATGCCGGCGATCAGTCGAGGCAACATCAACCTCCCCACCGCCATGATCGGCGCCAACATCGCCGCTCAGATGCTCGGGATCTCTCCCGAAGCGGCAGCCACCGGAACCGCCCGCCAGGGCTGAAGGAGCACGACCATGAACACGACCACCGACATCACTCCGTTCGAACTCGACATCGCGGATCAGCCCGCCGCGCTCCGAGCGATCTCCTCGGCCGGCATCGACCCCGCGGTCCTCGAGCTCGGCGGACGCGACTGGGCCCGCATCGTCTTCACCGGCATGGGCAGCTCTCACTTCGCCGGGATCCCCAGCTGGCGCTCTCTCACCGCCGCGGGCCGCGCATCCTGGGCTGTCGACACCGGACAGCTCCTCGACACCCTGGACCTCGTCACACCCGACACCCTCGTCGTCGTCACCTCCCAGTCCGGTGCCAGTGGAGAAGTCACGGCGCTCCTCGAGCGCAGGGGCGCCGACTTCGCTCCCGGGGCCGTCATCGGCATCACGGCCGACCCCGGGAGCCCGCTGGCCCGCGCGGCCGACGCCACGCTCCTCCTCCGCAGCGGCGACGAGGCCACCGTCAGCACGAAGAGCTACCTCAACACCCTCGTCGCCCACGCCCTCCTCGTCGCCGTCCTCACCGGCGAGGAGACCGATCCGGTCCGCTCCGAAGCGGAACGCCTCGCCGATGTGGTCCGCACGCTGATCGACTCCGCAGACGTCGGCTCGATCGCGTCCGCGACCCTGTCCACGGAGCGCCCGCGGGTCGTCGCCGTCGGTCGGCGCGACGATGCCGCTACCGCCCTGTTCGCCGGACTGATCACCAAGGAGTCGGCGAAGATCGCCATCGAGGGTCACATCGGCGGTCAGTTCCGCCACGGTCCCTTCGAGCTCGCCGGCCCGGGCCTGACCGCCTTCCTCTACGGCGCCACGGCGACGGACTCCGACCCGTCGATCGCCCGGCTCGCGAAGGACCTGGTCGCCGTCGGCTCACAGGTCGTGCTCATCGGCGACCTCGAGATCGAGGGCGCGATCACCCTCCGCACTGCAACCGACTCGGCGCTCGAGAGCCTCGTCACCGGAGCCGTCGTCGCCGAGCTCCTCGCTGTGGGTCTCGCGCGCGAGAACGGCGTCGTCCCGGGTGCCTTCGCGTTCGGGAGCAAGGTCACGACGGCGCTGTGAGCATGCAGCCCGTCATCGGCATGGACGTCGGTGGCACGGCGTCCCGCATCGTCGTGATGCGGGACGAGCACGTCATCGCTGCCGAGACCATCAGCACACCCCACCACGCCGACGCGGTGGCCGCTCTCATCGAGGGCATCCGCGCAGCCCTCGAGACCGCCGCAGTGGACGCGGCTGATCTGCGGGGGATCGGCGTCGGCGCGAGCGGTCCTGTCGATGCTGACGGCACCATCCGCAATCCCGCGACCCTTCCGGCGCTCTCGGGCATCCCCCTCGCTGGCCTCCTCGGCGACGCGTTCGACACGACAGCCCTCATCGACAACGACGCCGTGACCGCGGCACTGGCCGAGTGGCAGGCGTCCCCGATCACTGCTCCGTCGGGGTTGCTCATGGTGACACTCGGCACCGGAGTGGGGGTCGCCGTCATCCGTGAGGGGCGTCCCTTCCGCGGCGCGGACGGTGTCCATCCCGAGGGCGGTCACCTGACCGTCCCCGGAGCGCCGGCTGCCTGCTACTGCGGCCGAGAGACCTGCCTGGAGCAGGCTGCTTCCCGGACCGCACTGCAGACGGCCGCGAAGAACGCGACGGGCACCGAGGATCTCGGCGCCCTGAGCCGGTCCGCGGAACGTGGGGAAGACGTGGCGCGCACGGTCTTCGACGACTACGGGACGCGGGTAGGCGACGGGCTGCTCGAACTGTGCACCCAGCACCGCCCGAGCCTCGTCGTGCTCGGAGGTTCGGCGAGCACTCACCTGCGCTGGTTCCGGAAGGGCCTCGATGCCCGCCTCCGAACCCTCACCGACGCGGGGATCCCCGACGTCCGGAGCAGCGGCCTCGGCGACCTGGGCGGGGCCATCGGCGCAGCCCACCTCGTGGGAGCGGTCACATGAGCGGGCGACTCCAGAGCGTCCTCTGGGACATGGACGGCACTCTCATCGACTCGGAGCCCGCCTGGTTCGCCGCGCAGTCCCGCATCGTCGGTCAGCACGGTGGAACCTGGAGCCGGACGGACGCCCTCGCGCTGGTGGGATCGGACATGCCGCAGACCGTGGCCGCGATGCAGGCCGCCGGCACCGATCTGCCAGGCGAAGAGATCGCGACGAGACTGACCCACGCGGTCCGCGAAGCGCTGGCCGCCTCCCTCGACTGGCGGCCGGGAGCTGTCGAACTCGTGACCGCCCTGGCTGCTCTCGGCGTGCCGCAGGCGATCGTCACGACATCGTCCCGAGCCCTGACAGAAGTCGTCGTCGACGCCCTCCCTGCTGCGACGATCCGGCTCACCGTGACCGGAGACGACGTCACCAGGGGCAAACCGGACCCCGAGCCGTACCTCCTGGCGGCAGCCCTGCTGGGATCCGACATCACCCGCTGCGCAGTCGTCGAGGACTCCCTCATCGGCCTCACCGCCGGAGCCGCGTCCGGAGCGGTGGTCGTCGGGGTTCCGCACGACCTCGAACTGCCGGCCTCACCCCGGTGGACGCTGTGGTCGACCCTCGCGGGCAGGACTCCTCGGGATCTCGAGGGTCTTGTCCCGGGCTGACAGCCCGACCGGCCGGCGGGTACTGCTTCGATGGAGGAGCTCGAGGCGGTGCGACGAGCGGGCACCTGCCGGGAAGCGGCTGTGCGGCGCTCAGCCACGGGGATTATCGACGGCGACCGGCAGCCGATGCGCCCGTAGCGGAGCTCGTCCCGCGTGCCGCAGCCGGACCCTCCGCAGGGCCCTCAGCCGCGCCACTCCACGTCCACGCGCACCGCCTCCGCACCGAGCTCCAGCCGGCCCGACGCCTCGCGCCCGTCGACGCGCAGCACCGCGTCGCGCAGCGTGCGCACCCGCGTCCCGCCCGCCGGTGCCAGCCACTCCGCGCTCGGCACCCGCCGCACCCACAGCGACGCCCGCCCCGGCGACCACTCCAGCCGGTCCACGACCACCCCGCCGCGCGCGCGCAGCCCCGTCACGGCACCCCGCGCCCACGCGGACGGCAGTGCCGGCAGGACCGTCAGCGTCTCGTCATCCGATCCCAGCAGCATCGCCGCCACGAGCCCCGGCAGTCCGCCGCTGGCGTCGAGGTTGAAGATCCGCCCCGCGTCGTGCCGGGTCGTCAGCGTCGGTGACCAGTGCTCGACCGCGAGCCACTCCGCGCAGGTCAGCGCTGCCTCCCCGTCACCCAGCGCCGCCGCCGCGACGCCCACCTGCACCAGCCCGAACGCCATCTCCATCCGCCCGGGAGGAGCGGTCGGCGCCTCGGCCCGCCACGCGATCTTCGCCGCCACCGTCGCCGCCGCGGCGGCCCGCAGCCGCACCGCGGAGGCGCCGGGGCCCTCGAAGGCCGCGTCGCCCGCGTACCAGAGCGGGTACAGCTGCGACGCGTGCCGGTGCGCGATCTCCTCCGCGAACCGCGGGTCGATCCACTCCGCCAGCGTGCCGTCCTCGGCGACCCGGTACTCCGGCAGCTCCGCGACCACCCGCGCCCAGCGCTCGTCGAGCGAGTCGTCGCCGCGGGCCCGGCCGAGCAGCGCCGTCGCCCGCGCGGCGTCCCACAGCACAGCGACGTCGATCGACGCATCGACCGCTATCGGCGAGCGCGCACCACCCGGTGTGTTCTCGGGGGAGTAGGAGGGGACGATCCGGCGCACCCCGTCGACCACGGTCGTCCCGGTCTCGGCGAAGCGCAGCACGCCCTCGGCCAGCTCCCACAGCCGGTCGTCGACGATGCCGCGGTCCCCCGTGGCCGCGACGGCGTCGGCGGCCAGGCGCAGCACCCAGCCGCCGCAGCCCGTCCAGAAGAGGTGCGGGTAGCTCGCCGCGAAGTGGTCGGCGCGGCCGTGGGTCGACATCCGCGACGGAAGGAGCATCCCCTCGGCCCCGTAGACGAGGCGCGCGTTGTCGCGGTAGTCGTCGAGGTGCGGCAGCACCAGCTCCAGGATCGACAGCGCCAGCTCGGGCGTGCCGGTCGGGATCATCCCCGCCATCGCGCCGTTCTGCACGTTGCCGTTCAGCGTGTAGTCGGCGGACCACGCCGGCCGCCAGGTGCCCTGCCAGACGCCCTGCAGCGTCGGCGGCAGCTCGCCGGTCGACGCGACGATGTTCGCGCGGCCGCTGAGGTACGCGAGCTCGACGACGCGGCGGCGCGCGCCCTCGTCGCCGGCGCGGGCCTCCGCCCAGAGGTCCTCGGTGAGCACCGCGGAGGAGGCTCCGGCGAGATCGAGTGAGGAGGCGCCGACCAGCCGGCCGTGCCCGTGGCGCTGGGCCTCGCGCAGCTCCGCCCAGGAGGCGTCGCCGCCCGTCGGCTCGCCGCCCGCACGCTCCCGGCCCGTCGGCTCGTCGCCCGCCAGCGACAGATCGACGCGGAGGAGCGCGCCCGCCCCGGCCGCGACCGGCACCGTCGAGCGGGTCACGACGCCCTCCACGTCCCACGGCGCCCCGGTCGCCGCGGTGACCGTCGCGCGGATCCGCTCGCCTCCGGTCTCGGCGCTCCCGGTCCCGGCGACGGCCAGCAGTCGCCCGACCGCACCGCCCTCGACCGTCGCCTCGACCACGGCCGACGCGTCCGGCACGCCCGTGTCGAACGAGGTCGCGTCCCCGGCGCCCAGCCCGAGCTCGACCGTGCTCTCGCCGTCGCGCTCCGACTCCACCCGCAGCCGGACGCTCTCGCCCCCGTGCGGAGCGATCAGTCGCACCGCGTGCCGCCCGCCGTCGAGGTCGGTCCACTCGACCGCGACCTCGCCCAGCAGCGGGTCGAGTAGGCGCCGGCTCGACGCGACCCCGCCGGCCGTGCGGATCGACAGCGTCGCGCACAGCCCGAGCGGATCGGTCCAGATCAAGCCGCCGTCGTAGCCGCTCGCCCGCGCCCCGCGCTCGAGCAGGTCGCTCGCCGCGTCGGCGTCCCCGGCCAGCAGGGCACTCCGCAGCTCGTCCCGCACCGGGGCGAGGTCCGGGGCGGCGGGCCGCGCGTTGACGGGGAGGAAGTAGCGCTCGTGCGCCAGCGAGACGGTGAGCGAGTCGGCCGGGCCGTGCACCACGGCGCCGACGCGGCCGCTGCCGACGATCAGGCCCTCCTCCCAGGTCGGGGCCGCAGTGGCGGTGACGAGGGTGGGCGTGCGCGACAGTGCGCCGGCGATCGGGGCGATGATCGGTTCCTTTCGGGCTCGCGGGAGTGCCTGATATGTTGCGTGAACCCTCAAATTACCTCTCCCGGTGCGACGGCGCGCGGGAGTCGAGAGTTAGGAATCCGCGATGACGCGACCGATCACCCTCTTCACCGGCCAGTGGGCGGACCTCCCCTTCGAGGAGGTGGCGCGCCTCGCGGGGGAGTGGGGCTACGACGGCCTCGAGATCGCCTGCTGGGGCGACCACATCGACGTCGCCCGCTGGGACGACGCGGAGTACGTGCAGAGCCGGAAGGACATCCTCGAGCGCAACGGCCTCCAGGTCTTCGCGATCTCGAACCACCTCACCGGCCAGGCGGTCTGCGACGACCCGATCGACGAGCGCCACCGCGACATCCTCAGCGACCGGGTCTGGGGCGACGGCGACCCCGAGGGCGTCCGGCAGCGCGCCGCCCAGGACCTCAAGGACACCGCCCGCTTCGCCGCCGCGCTCGGCGTGACGCAGGTCAACGGCTTCTCCGGCTCGTCGATCTGGAAGGGCGTGGCCATGTTCCCGCCCGCCTCCGACGAGTGGATCGCCGCCGGCTACCAGGACTTCGCCGACCGCTGGAACCCGATCCTCGACGTGTTCGAGGAGGTCGGCGTCCGCTACGCGCTCGAGGTGCACCCGAGCGAGATCGCCTACGACTACTGGACCGCCAAGCGCACCCTCGAGGCGATCGGCCACCGCGCCTCGTTCGGCTTCAACTTCGACCCGTCGCACTTCGTCTGGCAGCAGCTCGACAGCGTCGCGTTCGTGCTCGACTTCGCCGACCACATCTTCCACGTGCACGTGAAGGAGTCGGTCACCAACCTCGACGGCCGCAACGGCGTCCTCGGCTCGCACCTGCCGTGGGCGAACCCGCGCCGCGGGTGGACCTTCGTCTCGACCGGGCACGGCGCCGTCCCGTGGGAGCCGGTGTTCCGCGCGCTCAACGCGATCGGCTACACCGGCCCGACCAGCGTCGAGTGGGAGGACGCCGGCATGGACCGCCTCGACGGCGCCCCCGAGGCCCTGGCCTTCGTGCGGAAGCTCAACGCGATCACGCCGCCGGCCGACGCCTTCGACGCGGCGTTCTCGACCTCGCGCGACTGACCGCCCGCCGCACGCCTGCATCCCGGAGGCCGGAAGGACCGACTGCCCGCGAGGGCCGTCCGGGCCTCCCGGCCTCCGTCGTGCTGCGAGCGCGTCCGCAACCGGGGCCGGGACGCTGCAGCGGGCGCCGAACGGGCCGGAGAGGGCGATCCGCCCTCGATCGCCGACGCGATCCAGGTCGGTCTCGGCGGCGGTCCCCCGCCTCGACCCGGCGGCTCGCCGGGAACGACGGAACGGCCGGCCCCCCGCAGGGAGCCGGCCGTCCGGCCTCGCAGGATCTACAGGCCCTGGGAGAGGCGGTAGTACGCGGCGTTCGAGCGGATGTCGGACTCGAAGCCGCGGAGGGTGGTCGACTCGTCGATCACCAGGAGCTCGACGCCGGCGATGCGGGCGAAGTCCTCCCACGCCTCCAGCCCGATCTGCGTCGTCATCACCGTGTGGTGCGCGGCACCGGCGGTGATCCAGGCGGCGGCACTGGTGCCGAAGTCCGGGGCGGGCTGCCAGACGGCGCGGCCGACGGGCAGGTGCGGGAGCGTCTGGGGCGGCTCGACGTTCCGGACCTTGTTCGCGACCAGGCGGAAGCGCTCGCGGACGTCGCTCAGGGCGACCACCACGGCGGGGCCGGCGTCGGCGGTGAAGACCAGGCGCACCGGGTCCTCGCGGCCGCCGATGCCCAGCGGGTGGATCTCGAGCGAGGCGCGCTTCGACGACAGGGACGGCGACACCTCGAGCATGTGCGCGCCGAGGATGAGCTCCTCGCCGGGCGTCATGTCGTAGGTGTAGTCCTCCATCAGGCTGGTGCCGCCGGGGAGGCCGGCGCCCATGACGGCGGCGATGCGGATGAGGACGGCCGTCTTCCAGTCGCCCTCGCCGCCGAAGCCGTAGCCGTCGGCCATGAGGCGCTGCACGGCGAGTCCGGGGAGCTGGCGGAGCCCGCCGAGGTCCTCGAAGCTGTCGGTGAACGCCTCGAAGCCGCCCTCCTCCAGGAACGAGCGCAGGCCGATCTCGACCGCGGCGCCGTAGCGGAGCGACTCGTGGCGCTCGCCGCCGGGGAGCAGCTCGGGGACCACGTCGTAGCTCTCGAGGTACTCCGCGACGAGGGCGTCGATCTGCTCGGAGGTGGCGGCGTCGACGCGCTCGACGAGCTCGTTCACGCCCCAGGTGTTGACGCTGACGCCGAGGCGGATCTCGGCCTCGGTCTTGTCGCCCTCGGTGACGGCGACGTTGCGCATGTTGTCGCCGAAGCGGGCGACCTTCATGCTCTGCGAGGCGGACCAACCGGCGGCCGCGCGCGACCAGGTGCCGATGGCCTCGGTGACGCGGGCGTCGCTCGCGTGGCCGACGACCGTCTTCCGGGGCACGCTCATCCGGCTGAGGATGTAGCCGTGCTCGCGGTCGCCGTGCGCGGCCTGGTTGAGGTTCATGAAGTCGAAGTCGATGTCCTGCCACGGCAGGGCGACGTTCGCCTGGGTGTGGAAGTGCAGCAGCGGCTTGGCGAGCGCGTCGAAGCCGTGGATCCACATCTTCGAGGGGCTGAAGGTGTGCATCCAGGTGATGACGCCCACGACGGAGTCGTCGGAGTTCGCCTCGATCATGGTGCGGCGGATGGCGTCGGAGCTCTTCAGCACCGGCTTCCACTCGACGGTCACGGGGATCGCGCCCGCCTCGTTCAGCTGCGCGACGACGGCCTGCGACTGCTCGGCGACCTGGCGGAGGGTGTCCTCGCCGTAGAGGTCCTGGCTGCCGGTCAGGAACCAGACGGTGCGGGTGGCGAGGTCGGGGATGATGCTCTGGTACACGCTCATGCGATGGCTCCGGTGGGGTTCTGTCCGTAGACGTTCTGGTAGCGGTCGAACAGGGCGTCGATCGACTCCTGCGGGATGGGGACGAGCTCGCCGCCCTGGCGCGCGAGGTGCACGGTGCGGGCGACGTCCTCGGCCATGACGGCCGCCTTGACGGCGTCCTTCGCGTCCTTGCCGATGGTGAAGACGCCGTGGTTCTGCATCAGGACCGCGCGCGAGCGGTGGCCGCTGAGGGTCGCGACGATGCCGCGGCCGATGGAGTCGTCGCCGATGATCGCGAACGGGCCGATGGGGATCTCCCCGCCGAACTCGTCGGCCATCGCGGTGATGACGCAGGGGATCGACTCGGCGCGGGCCGCCCACGCGGTCGCGTAGGTGGAGTGCGTGTGCACGACTCCGCCGACCTCGGGCATCTCGCGGTACACGTAGGCGTGCGCCGCGGTGTCGCTGGAGGGGCTGCGGTCGCTGCCGGGGGTGCCGGGGACGACGTTCCCGTCGAGGTCGCAGAGGATCATGTTCTCGGGCGCGAGGTCGTCGTAGGAGACGCCGCTGGGCTTGATCACGAAGAGGTCGGCACCGGGCACGCGGCCCGAGATGTTGCCGCCGGTCCAGATGACGAGGCCGTAGCGGACGAGCTCGGAGTGCAGCCGCGCGACGTCCTCGCGGACGCGGGCGATCGCCTCCTCGACGGCGGGGGTCTGGGTGGTCATGCGGTGGCTCCCTGGTTCTGCGGGTCGGTGAGGGTCTCGACGGCGGTCTGCTCGACGGCGAGGCCGGCGTGGTAGCGCTCGAGGTAGGCGGAGAAGCCGGCGACGTCGTCCGCGTCGGGGGCGACGGTCTCGAAGCCGGAGTCGCCGAAGACCTGATCGGTGAGGTACGCGTCGAGCGCGACTCCGCTCTGCAGGCGGTAGGCGGCGAGCACCGCCATGCCCCACGGGCCGCCCTCGGAGGCGGTCGCGGCGACCGAGACGGGGGCGTCGAGCGCGCCGGCGAGGAAGCGCTGGGCGACCCCGGCGGTGCGGAACATGCCTCCGTGCGCGAACATCTCGTCGATCCGCACGCCCTCGCCCGCGAG
The DNA here is from genome assembly GCF_002931635.1 of Rathayibacter sp. AY2B7. NCBI lineage: Bacteria > Bacillati > Actinomycetota > Actinomycetes > Micrococcales > Microbacteriaceae > Rathayibacter > Rathayibacter sp. AY2B7. Next base: position 23,926 of record NZ_PSUC01000016.1, read on the forward strand.
GACGCGCATGCCCAGCGCCAGGGTGCCGAACACGCCGTAGAGCTGCGCGCGCATGAAGTTGGCGAGCGTGAGGCGCGAGTCGGGGGTGCGCACGACGAGCGGGCGGCCCTCGACCAGCCCGGCGATCGGCTCGCCCGCGAGGTGGTTGTAGGCGAGCAGTCCGCCCGCGTCCGCCTCGCCCTCGAGCGCCTCGGCGAAGAGGGTGCCGTAGACGGCGTCGCTGTCGGAGGGTCCGCCGGATGCGGCGGCGAATCGCGAGAACAGGCCGACCCAGCCGGCGAGCTCGCTGGCTCCGTTGTTGCAGTGGACCATCGCGACGAGGTCGCCCGCGGGGGTCGCGACGAGGTCGAGCTCGTGGTGCACGCTCTCCAAGGGGCCCTCGAGGACGACCATGGCGAAGATGCTGGTGCCGGCACTGACGTTGCCGGTGCGCGGAGCGACGGAGTTGGTCGCCACCATGCCGGTGCCGGCGTCGCCCTCGGGCGGGCAGGCGGGGGCGCCGGGCCGGAGGGAGCCGGTGGGGTCGAGCAGGAGCGCGCCCTCGGCGGTGAGCGAGCCGGCGTCGGCGCCCGCGGGGAGCACGGCGGGCAGCAGCTCGCGCAGGGGCTTCACGGCGCCGGCCGCGCGCTCGTCGTAGAGCTCGACGACACGCTGGTCGTAGTCGCGGGTCGCCGGGTCGGTCGGGACCATGCCGGAGGCGTCGCCGACTCCGAGGACCTTCTCGCCGGTGAGGCGCCAGTGCACGTAGCCGGCGAGGGTGGTGAGGAAGTCGATCCGCTCGACGTGCGGCTCGGAGTCGAGGGCCGCCTGGTGCAGGTGCGCGAGCGACCAGCGCAGCGGGATGTTGGCGCCGAACAGCTCGGTGAGCTCGGCCGACGCGGGCCCGGTGCTCGTGTTGCGCCAGGTGCGGAAGGGGACGAGCAGCCCGCCGTCCGCATCGAAGGGGAGGTAGCCGTGCATCATCGCCGAGACGCCGAGCGCCCCGACGGAGGAGAGCTGCGCGCCGTGGCGCGAGGAGGCGTCGGCGACGAGGTCCGCGTAGGCGGCCTGGAGGCCCGCGTGGACGGCGTCGAGGGAGTAGGTCCAGCGGCGGTCGACGAACTGGTTCTCCCACTCGTGGCTGCCGACGGCGAGGACCACGGACGGGTCGGCCGCGTCGACCAGGCACGCCTTGATCCGGGTGGAGCCGAGCTCGATGCCGAGGGCGGTGGCGCCGCTCGTGATCACGTCGGCGGGGGTGGGCCTGCGCTGGTCCATCATGCTCCTCGCTCGGGCGATGTGACCGTTCACAAAGCCCCGGGTCAGCGTAGGCGAAACGGCTCGGGGTCGGCAAGCGAGGGGCCCGCCGGCGGGGTCCGACTGCTTCTCCTCCGCCTCAAGCCCCTTCCGCCGGGGCCGCCTGCTTGGTCGCATGAGGCATGCGTGAGATCAGACTCGTCAGACTCGTCACCCGCCTCGAGAACGCCGCCGCCCTCGATCCGCTCGTCGGCCGGGTGAAGCGGGCCGTGAACGCGGTGGTCCGGCCGCAGCCGGTGCGGGACGTGCTGCACGGCGTCCCGGTCGGCCACCCCGTCCATCCGCTGCTCGTCCTCGTGCCCACCGGCGCCTGGGTGTCGGCGGCGGTGCTCGACCTGCTGCCGGGGAACCAGCGGGCGGCGCGGACCCTCGTCGGCGTCGGCGTGATCAGCGTCCTGCCGACCGCCGCCTCCGGCTTGACCGACTGGTCGGAGCTGCACGAGCAGCAGACCCGCGTCGGGCTGGTGCACTCGGCGGCCAACGTGGTCGCGACGGGCCTCTACGCCGCGTCGTGGCTGCAGCGCCGCCGCGGGCGCACCACGAGCGGGAAGGTGCTCGGGATGCTCGGGCTCGCCGTCGTCTCGGGCGGCGGCTACTTGGGCGGCCACCTCAGCTACCGGCAGGCGGCGGGGGTGAACCACGCGGAGGACGTGCCGCACCGCTTCCCCTCGGGCTGGCAGGAGCTCGGCGCCCTGGCGGACCTGCCGGAGCGCACGCCGGTGAGGAGGGAGGTCGCGGGCCTCCCCCTGCTCGCCTTCCGCCGGGGCGAGCGGATCGACGTGCTCTCGAACGTCTGCAGCCACCTCTCGGGCCCGCTCGACGAGGGCGAGGTCTCGGCGGACGGCTCGGGGGAGGCGTGCGTCGCCTGCCCGTGGCACGGCAGCGCCTTCTCGCTCGAGACCGGCGAGGTGCTGCGGGGGCCGGTGCTGCTCAGGCCTGAGCCGTCGACGCCCGCTCCACCAGCACCGGCGGCACCGGGCGGCCGACGGCGGGCTCCTCGCCGCGCAGCTCCGCGAGCACGACGCCGATCGTGCGGCGGCCGACCTCCGCGAAGTCCTGGCGGATGGTCGTCAGCGGCGGCTGGTAGTGCGCCGCCTCGGGGACGTCGTCGAAGCCGACGACGCTGAGGTCCTCGGGCACGCGCAGTCCCCGCTCGGTGCAGGCGTGCAGGAGTCCGAGGGCCATCTGGTCGTTGCCGGCGAACACCGCGGTCGGCAGAAGCGCGGCTCCGAGGAGGCGGAGGCCGGCTCGGTAGCCGGACTCGGCGCTCCAGTCGCCCTCCACGACGGCGACGGGGTCGAGGCCGGCCGCGCTCATCCCGGCGGCGAAGCCCTCGAGCCGCGCCTGCGCCTCCACCCAGTGCTGCGGACCGGCGAGGTGCGCGATGCGGGTGTGGCCGAGGCCGACGAGGTGCTCGGTCGCCAGTCGTGCTCCGGCCGCCTGGTCGACGAGGAGCAGGGAGTCGGCTCCGCGGTCCGTCGCGCCGAGCGTCACCGACGGGACGCCGATCGCGAGGCTCTCGATCGCCTCCAGCGCGCGCTCCTGCGGGGCGAGGACCACGATCGCCTCCACCGACTCCCGCTGCAGGTGGGCGAGGCCGTCGGCCAGCGACTCCGCGTCCGGCGCCGCGTTCACGACCGGGACCCGGTAGCCCGCGTCGCGCGCCGCCTGCTCGATCGCGGCCATCGCGGTGGCGGTGCCGTAGAAGCTGTGGCTCTCGGCGGCGAGGATCCCGATCAGGCCGGAGCGGCTCGTCGCCAGGGCGCGGGCGGCGGCGCTGGGGCGGAAGCCGAGATCCTCGATCGCGGCGAGCACGCGCTCCCGGGTGCGCGGCCGCAGCTGGGGGCTGTCGTTGAGCACGCGCGAGACCGTCTGGTACGACACTCCTGCCCGCACCGCGACGTCGCGGATGGTCGGCGCGCGGTCGAGGGGCATGGCCACACCGTAGCGGTGCGTGCGCCCCCGCCCCCTCCCGCGAGACGCCTCCCGGGTGCGCGTCCGTCGGCGGGTCGCGTACCGGAGCGGCGTCCCGCGGGCGCGGGTCAGGGGCCGCCGAGCCAGTGGTCGATGCGGTGGTGGTCGGGGGTGAAGCCGTGGTCGACGCCCCAGAGGACGGCCTGCGTGCGGCTGGTCGCGCCGATCTTGCCGTAGACGCTGCGGATGTAGGACTTCACCGTGTTGGGGCTGAGGTAGGTGAGCGCGGCGACGTCGGCGTTGCTCTTGCCCTGCGTGATGAGCGCGAGGATCTCCGACTCCCGGTCGGTGATGCCCTCGTGGCGGCCCGGCCAGTCGAGGCCCGGTGCGCTGCCCGCCCGCCGCGGAGGATCGCTGACGACGACCTCGCCCGCGGCCACCCGCTCGAGCGCGGCCACCAGCTCCCGCGCGGGCAGGGTCTTGGAGAGGTAGCCGTGGACGCCCTGCTCGAGGGCGTCCGCGATGAGCGTCGGCGCGAAGTTCCAGGTGTAGACGACCACGTGCTCGGCCCGCTCGTTGCGCACCAGCTCCGCGATCTCGTGGTGGTCCGACTCCGGCTGGGCGAACGAGTCGTAGAGGACGACGTCGATCCGGTCGGAGAGGGAGGCGTTCGCGTCGATCTCGGCGACGACCACCCGGTCGCGGTAGTGGTCGAACATGTGCGCGAGGCCTGTGAGGACGACGTCGTAGTCGTCGACGAGCGCGACGGTGAGGGGCGCACGGCGGGTCATGGTCGGACGCTACCGCACTGCTCGTCGGGGCGAGCACACCCCCAGGGGTGTACCGCCGCCTCCTCCGGGGTGGTTGCGTAGTCACCGGTCCCGCAACCGCGGAACCGACCAGCGGGCCCCCGCCCGCACAACGGAAGGACGACCGCCATGCTCGGTCTCATCATCAGCCTCATCGTCGTCGGACTCATCGCAGGAGCGCTGGCCCGGCTCATCGTCCCCGGGAAGCAGAGCATCAGCATCGGCATGACCATCGTGCTCGGTATCGTCGGCTCGTTCGTCGGCGGCTTCCTCGGGTTCCTGATCTTCCAGCACGACCCGATGGACGGCTTCTTCCAGCCCGCCGGCATCATCGGCTCGATCATCGGAGCGATCATCGTCCTGCTCGTCTACACCCGCTTCGCCGGCCGCTCCGCCGCGCGCCGCTGACCCGCAGCGCACGGCGACAGCGAGGTCGCTGCCGACCCGCGCTCCGCGGGCGTGCAGGCACCACGCTGACCGGCGGCCCCGGCCCGGCTCCCTCCACGGGCCGGGCCGTCGTGCTGTGCGCGGGGTGCCCGGGCGTCGTCCGCGGTCTCCGACGCTGCGTCCGCGGGTGCCGACGCTCCGTCCGCGGAGCCCGCGCCGCGTCCTCCGACCTCCGCGGATCAGCGGCGGAGTCCGTGGCTGCCGCGTCGGTGGCTGCCGAGTCCGTTGTCGCAGGGTCCGCAGCCGCGCAGTCCGTCGCCGCCCAGCCGCTGCGCACCGGGGTGCGCGATGCTCGGGCGATGCCGCTCGTCGTCCCCGATGCCCTCGTCCCGCTCGCGCTCCGGCTCGCCCGCGCGAACCGCACCTTCGTCAGCGCGGAGGGAGCCCGTCGCCGCATCCGGGAGCGCGCGCTCCGTCCCGCCTCCTACGGCCCGCCGCCCCGCCTCCGGCCCGGCGTGCGCGTCGACGTGGAGCAGGTCGGCTCCTGGCCGGTCTACACGATCCGCCCGCGGGTGATCCGCGGCGGCGTCGTCTACGTCCACGGCGGCGGCTGGGTGAACGAGATCGCGCCCCAGCACTGGTGGCTCGCCGCCCGCATCGCCGACGAGGCCTCCGTCGCGGTGACCCTCCCGATCTACCCGCTCGTGCCCTTCGGCACGGCGCTCGAGGCGCGCGACGGCGTCCGCGCCCTGGTGCTGCGGAGTCTGGAGCGGCACGGGGCGACCTGCCTCGCCGGCGACTCGGCGGGCGGCCAGATCGCCCTCTCTACCGCTCTCGCCCTGCGCGACGACGGGGTGGTCCTGCCGCGCACCACCCTCGTCTCGCCCGCGCTCGACCTCTCCTGGAGCAACCCGCGGATCCCCGAGGTGCAGCCGACCGATCCCTGGCTCGGCACCCCGGGTGGTCGCGTCCTCGCCGAGAGCTGGCGCGGCGCCCTCGACCTGCTCGATCCCGCGGTCAGCCCGCTGTTCGGCGACCTGGTGGGCCTCGGCCCCCTCACCGTCTTCACGGGCACGCGTGACGTCCTCAATCCGGACGCCTACGTGCTGGCCGAGCGGGCGGCGGCCGCCGCGGTCCCGTTCGAGCTCCACGAGGCCGTCGGGCAGGTGCATGTGTACCCGCTCGTGCCCACTCGGGCCGGCCGCGAGGCGCAGCACGACCTTGTCGAGGGGCTCCGCGCGGCGGTCTGACCGGAGGCTCGCCCAGGCGTCCGACAGGCTCCTCTCAGTCCGTCTTCCGGACGGCGGACGGCGCCTCCGCCCGCTCGTCCACGACGTCGAGGCGAGCCAGCGCGTTCGCCGTCCCCCGGCGCCCCCGCGTCGCGACCAGGCCGATCATCGCGGCCGCCGCGAGGACGAAGGCGAGCAGCGACCAGAACCCGCCCTCGACGGCGAGCAGGGTGGACCAGCCACCCGATCCCGCCGCCCAGCGCACGAGCCGCTGCCAGAGGAGCGGTCGCGGCTCGGGACGCAGGCGCACCACCGTCTCGCCGAGGGTCCGCCCGGACCGCAGCACGATCACCAGCTGGAGCAGCGGAGCGACGAACGGCAGGGCTCCGAGAACCACGTCCCCGGGGCTCGAGCGCGTGTCCACCCCCGCGAGCACGAGGCCGACCCCGGTGATCGAGACGAGCGCGCCCGTGAAGAGGCTCAGCGCGAGCACGTCGCAGAACATGCCGAACGCGCGGCGGCGGATCGTGACCGGGCGGGCCAGTTCCGGCACCGCGCCCTCGGTCCGGCGGGTGAAGAGGAGGAGGACGGGGGAGAGGAGGGTGCCGAGCAGGGCGCCGGCCGTGTTGGCAAGCAGGTCGTCGACGTCGAAGAGCCGGTAGGCGCACGGGTAGAGGAACCAGTCGCCCGTGAGCTGCGTGACCTCGATGAGGAGCGAGACGGCGAAGCCGGCGACGGTGCCGCCGATCAGCCCGGCGACGAGGCGCCCGCGCAGAGCGAGGTGTCGGACGAGCATCCCGAGGGGGACGAAGAAGACCACGTTCAGGAGCACCTGCGCGGACGCGGGGTTCGTCAGCAGCGCGCGGGGCCCGTCGATCCCGCCCTCCTTCGCGATGTCCCCGACGAAGGCGAACAGGCGCAGCTGAGGACCCGATCCGGTGCGGCAGGCGGCGGCGACCGTCGCCTCGTCGGGCAGGGGGAGGAGCGTGTAGGTGACGAGGGCGAGCGCGTAGACCACGGCGGCGAAGGCCAGCACCGCGTTGCCGATCCCGAGGACGCCGCGACGCCGGTACTGCAGGGCGGCCCAGGGCACGAGGCCCACGAGGGCGACGGCGGAGCCGAACAGGAGGGCGAGCACGGCGGAGGTCATCCATCGACAGTAGGAGAGTGCGACCCGATCCCGACCGCTTGGCGCATCAGTCGCCTCCGCCAGCGCGATTCGTCCCTCCCCAGCGCGGGATCCGCGCACCCCTCCACGGATCCGAGCGATCCCCGCCCGCCGCCCTCACGCCCTGCTAGCGTTTCCTGGGTCGCGTCCAAGAAACGCGCACACCCCCGACCCCTCCACGAAAGACGTCATGCCGCTGCGCCCCCGCTTCCTCGCCCTCCCCGCCGCCGTCGCGGCCGCCGCGCTCCTGCTCAGCGGCTGCACCGCCGAGACGCCGGACGCCTCCAGCACCCCCGTCGACGGCGGGACGCTGACCTACGCGTCCGGCGACGCCGAGCCCACCTGCCTCGACCCTCACGTCGGCGGCAACTACCCGCAGGCGCTCCTCGCGACGCAGGTGCTCGAGTCGCTCGTCTCGCGCGACGCAGACGGCACCATCACGCCCTGGCTGGCCGAGTCGTGGACCGTCTCGGACGACGCGCTCAGCTACGACTTCACCCTGCGCGAGGGCGTGACCTTCACCGACGGCACCGCCCTCGACGCGGAGGCGGTCGCCGCGAACATCGCGCACCTGCAGGACCCGGCGACCAAGTCCTCCACCGGCTACCTCGCCGTGGCGAAGGTCGCCTCCGTCACCGCGGTCTCGCCGACCGTCGCGCGCTTCACCCTGACCGCGCCGGACAGTGCGCTGCTCGAGTCGCTCGCGCAGCCGTGGACCGCGATCGAGTCGCCCGCCGGCATCGCCCGCGGCGAGGAGGCCAACTGCGAGGCGCCCGTCGGAACCGGCCCCTTCGCCGTCTCGGAGTGGGTCAAGCAGGACCACGTGACCCTCACCCGCAACGAGGCCTACGACGCGTCGACCGGCCCGACCGGGGACGGCCACGAGGGCCCCGCGCACCTGGCGAGCATCACCTGGCGCTTCATCCCCGACTCCGCCACCCGCTACGCGGCGCTGCAGTCGGGCGAGGTCGACGTGCTCGACAACGCCCAGCCCGACACCCTGAAGGCCGCGACCGGAGCGACCGACCTCGTCGAGCTCGACGCGCCCCGGCCCGGCTCGGTCAACCGCCTCGAGCTCAACTCCGGGCAGGCGCCGTTCGACGACGAGTCCGTCCGCGAGGCGTTCGTCCGCGGCGTCGGCGTGAACGACGCGATCGACTCCCTCTTCTTCGGCACCGCCGAGCGCTCCTACTCCCCGCTGTCCAGCCGCGAGGCGACCGCGTACTCCGACCCGTCGCTCTTCGAGGACGCCGGGTCCGACTCCGAGACGGCCGCCGCCGAGGACCTGCTCGAGAAGGCCGGCTGGGTGGACTCGGACGGCGACGGCATCCGCGAGAAGGACGGCACGCCGCTGACGCTGCGCTTCCCCGTCAGCACCAACCAGTCGATCCCGGCCGAGCAGTCGCTGTTCGAGCAGATCCAGGCCTCGGCGAAGACCCTCGGCTTCGACGTGCGGATCAGCCTGCTCGACCTGTCGAGCTGGTACACCGCGCTCGCGTCGAACGAGTACGAGCTGGTGAGCGCCCCGTACACGAAGGTCGGACCCGACGTGCTGCGGATCCTCTACTCCTCCTCCGGCATCACCCCCGCGCCGAGCGGCTACTTCGCCAACCACGCGCAGATCGCCGACCCCGCCCTCGACTCGCTGCTCGAGCAGGCGAGCGCCACGACCGACGAGGACGCCCGCGCCGACCTGTACGAGCAGGCGCAGCGGATCGTCCTCGAGGGCTACTGGATCCTGCCGCTCTACGACCAGCAGAACCACTACCTGCACCGGTCGGCCGTCCAGGGCCTCGTCGCCCTCGACACCGTGTCGACCCCCTGGTTCGCCGACGCCTGGGTCTGACCCGGCTCCGGAGAGCCGCCTGCACCGATCGATGAGCGGACGCGTGCCGGTCGAGTAGTCGCCGCGGCGGCGCATCGAGACCCCGCGATCGGGACGGGCGGATCTCGATGCGTCCGCTCCGCGGGCTGCTCGATCAGCAGGGGTCCGTCCTCCATGCTGGTCGAGTAGCCGCCGTCGGTCGCGCATCGCGTGCTCCGGAGGGAACGGACCTCGACGACGCCCCCCTCCACCGCCCCGACCAGAGAGGACGCCCGCCCGCATGATCCGTCGCGTGCTCCTCCGCCTCGGTGGCGCCCTCGTGGTGCTGTGGGCCGTCGCGACCGCCGTCTTCGTCCTCATCCGCCTCGTCCCCGGCGATCCGGCGGAGGCGATCCTCGGCGGTCCGGGCTCGCAGGCGTCGCCCGAGGCGCTCGCCGCGGTGCGGGAGCAGTACGGCCTCGACCAGCCGCTCCTCGTGCAGTACCTGGTGCAGCTCGGCAGGCTCGCGCGCGGCGACCTCGGCACCTCCTACTCCCTGCGCACTCCCGTCGCGCAGATCCTCGGCGAGCAGCTGCCCGGCACCCTCCTGCTCGCCGTGCTCGCGCTCACCGCCGCATGGATCCTGGCGCTCGCGACCGCCCTCTGGTCGACCCGGGGCGGCCGCCTCGCCGCCGCGGTCGGGTCCGGCCTCGAGCTCACGGCAGCCGCGCTCCCGCACTTCTGGCTGGCGACCGTGCTGATCGCCGTCTTCGCGACCGCGCTGCGCTGGCTGCCCCCGGTCAGCACCGGGTCGCCCGCCGGGCTGGTGCTGCCGACGCTCACCCTCGCGATCCCGCTGGCGGGCTTCCTCGGCCAGGTGATGCGCCGCTCCCTCCTCGACGCGCTGGAGTCGCCGTTCGTGCTCGCCGCTCGGGCGCGCGGCGAGGGCGAGCTCGGCGTCCGCGCCCGCCACGCGCTGCGCCACGCGGTGCTGCCGGGGGTCTCGCTCTCGGGCTGGGCGTTCGGCTACCTGATCGGCGGGGCCGTGGTGGTCGAGACGATCTTCGCGCGGCCGGGGCTCGGCCGGACGCTCCTCGCGGCGGTGACCGTCCGTGACGTGCCGGTGGTGACGGGTGTCGTGCTGGTCACGGCGCTGGCGTACATCGTCGTGACCCTCGCCACCGATCTGCTGACGCGCGTGATCGACCCGCGGCTGGCCCGGCGGGAGGTGGTCGCGTGAGCGAGCTCGAGCTGCGCGCCGCCCGCCCGCTCCGCCGGGGTCCCTCCCGCCTCCGCGCCGGCGAGGTGCTGGCCGCGGTCTTCGTGGTGCTGCTCCTGCTCGCCGCCGTCGCGCCCGGGCTGCTCGCCCCCTCCGATCCGCTCGCCGTCGCCCCGCGCGACGCCTTCACCCCACCGGGTGCCGCGCACCTGCTCGGCACCGACGAGTCCGGTCGCGACGTCCTCAGCCGCCTCATCGCGGGGGCCGGCGCATCCCTCCTGATCGGCGCCAGCGCCACCGCGATCGGCCTCGTCCTCGGCGCGGTGCTCGGGGTGGTCGCGGCGTTCGGCGGCCGCGTCGTCGACGGCGTGATCGGCCGCGTGCTCGAGGTGCTCTTCGCCTTCCCCGCGCTCCTGCTCGCGCTGCTCGTGATCGTGGTCACGGGTCCCGGAGTCGTCCCGGCCACCATCGCGGTCGGTCTCTCGACCGCGCCGGGGTACGCCCGCATCCTGCGCACGCAGCTGCTCGGCATCCGCGACTCCGGCTACGTCGAGGCGGCGCGCGTGCTGGGGCACGGACCCGTCCGCATCCTCGTCCGGCACGTCCTCCCCAACACCTTCGGGCCGCTCGCCGTGCTGGCGACCCTCGGCGTCGGCCAGGCGATCGTCTGGGCCTCGGCCCTCAGCTACCTGGGCCTGGGCGCCGAGCCGCCCGCGCCGGAGTGGGGCGCGATGCTCTCGGCGGGCCGCACCTACCTCGCGAGCGCGTGGTGGCTGACCGTGTTCCCGGGGCTGGCGATCGTGCTGACCACGATCGCGACGACGGTCCTCGGCGGGCGTCTGCGGGGTGCGCGGTGAGCGCGGTCGTCGTCGAGGGGCTCCGGGTCGCCTTCGACGGAGTCGAGGTGGTGCACGGGGTCTCGTTCCGCGTGGAGCCGGGGGAGTGCGTCGCGATCGTCGGCGAGTCCGGGTCAGGCAAGAGCGTCACCGCGCGAGCGCTGCTGGGGCTCAGCGGAGGCGCCGTGACCGGGAGCGTCCGCGTCGGCGGGACCGAGGTGGTCGGAGCGGACGAGCGGGAGCTGCGGCGGCTGCGCGGCGGATCCGTCGGCTTCGTCCCGCAGGACGCGCTGCTCTCGCTCGACCCGCTGCGCCCGATCGGCCGCGAGATCGGCGACGTGCTCCGCCTCCACGGCCGCATCCCCGCGGCCGAGCGCGCGCAGCGGACGGTCGAGGCCCTGGCGAGCGTCGGCATGCCGGAGCCGGCCGAGCGGATGCGGGAGCGCTCCGGCGACCTCTCCGGCGGGCTCCGCCAGCGCGCCCTCCTCGCGGCGGCGGTGGCGCTCGATCCGCCGCTGCTCGTCGCCGACGAGCCGACCACCGCGCTCGACGTGACCGTGCAGGCCCGCGTGCTCGAGCTCTTCGCCGAGCAGAAGGCGCGCGGCCGGGCGCTCGTCCTGGTCTCGCACGACCTCGCGGTGGTGGCGGGCCTCGCCGACCGCATCCTCGTGCTGGCCGACGGCCGCGTGGTGGAGGAGGGGACCGCGGCCGAGGTGCTGCGCGCGCCCCGCAGCCCCGAGGCCCGCGCGCTCGTGGCCGCCGTCCCCGCAGGGCGCCCGCGCGGCTCGCGGCTCACCGACCCGACCGCACCGGCGACCCCGCCCGAGACCTTCGGCGAGGTCGTGGTCGCGGCCCGCGGACTCGCCGCCCGCTTCCCGCTGCCCGGCGGAGGAGTGCGGGTCGCGGTCGACGACGTCGACCTCCGGCTGCGGCGCGGCGAGACCGTGGGGCTCGTCGGCGAGTCCGGGTCGGGCAAGAGCACGGTGGCCCGGCTCGTGCTGGCGCTGCGGCGTCCGGACGCGGGCGCCGTCGAGCTGTTCGGCGAGCCGTGGTCGGCAGCGACCGAGCGCTCCCGCCGTCCCCGCCGCCCGCGGATCGGCGCCGTCTACCAGGACAGCCTCTCCTCGTTCGACCCGCGCTGGAGCGTCGGCCGCCTCCTCCGCGACGCCGGCGCCGCCTCCGTGCCCGCGCTGCTCGAGAGCGTGGGGCTCGACCCCGCCCTGGAGCGGCGCTCGCCGCGGACCCTCTCCGGCGGTCAGCGCCAGCGCGTCTCGATCGCCCGGGCGCTGGCGACGCGCCCCGACGTGCTGATCTGCGACGAGCCCGTCTCGGCCCTCGACGTGTCGGTGCAGGCGCAGATCCTCGACCTGCTCGACGACCTGCAGCGCCGTCACGGCCTCGCCCTCCTCCTCATCTCGCACGATCTCGGCGTGATCGCCCACATGAGCGATCGCATCGCGGTGATGCGCGAGGGCCGGATCGTCGAGGCGGGGCCGGCCGCGTCGCTCCTGGCCGCACCGCAGGAGGAGTACACGCGCCGCCTGCTCGCCGCCGCCCCGCGCCTCGAGCGCTGAGCCGTCCGCGGCGCGACCCCCGCGCAAGCCCGCGCCGCGAATCCGCCGCACCTCCACCACGTGTCGGACCTGCGGCGTAGCGTTGCCGAGGTGATGCGCCCGACGCCCCAGACCCTCGGCCAGCTCCGTGCCTCCGGGCACGTGCAGAAGAGCCTCCGCACCGAGATCCGCGACAACCTGCTCGACGCCCTGCGCGAGGGCCGCGACCCCTGGCCGGGCCTGCACGGCTTCGCCGAGACGGTCATCCCGCAGGTCGAGCGCGCCGTCATCGCCGGCCACGACATCGTCCTGCTGGGCGAGCGCGGCCAGGGCAAGACCCGCCTCCTGCGCACCCTCGTCGGCCTGCTCGACGAGTGGACGCCCGTCATCGAGGGGTCCGAGCTGGGCGAGCACCCCTACGAGCCGATCACCACGGAGAGCCGCCGCCGCGCGGAGGAGCTGGGCGAGGACCTGCCCGTCGCGTGGAAGCCCCGCGAGGAGCGCTACGTCGAGAAGCTGGCCACCCCCGACACCAGCGTCGCCGACCTCATCGGCGACGTCGACCCGATGAAGGTGGCCGAGGGCCGCAGCCTGGGCGACCCGGAGACCATCCACTTCGGCCTCATCCCGCGCAGCCACCGCGGCATCGTCGCGATCAACGAGCTGCCGGACCTGGCCGAGCGGATCCAGGTCGCCATGCTCAACGTGATGGAGGAGCGCGACATCCAGATCCGCGGCTACGTCCTCCGCCTCCCCCTCGACGTCCTCGTCGTCGCGAGCGCGAACCCGGAGGACTACACGAACCGCGGCCGGATCATCACGCCGCTGAAGGACCGCTTCGGCGCCGAGATCCGCACCCACTACCCGACCGCTCTCGTCGACGAGGTCGCCGTCATCCGGCAGGAGGCGGACCTCGTCGCGACCGTGCCCGATGCGCTCATCGAGATCCTCGCCCGCTTCACGCGGGCCCTGCGCGAGTCGAGCTCCGTCGACCAGCGCAGCGGCGTCAGCGCCCGCTTCGCCATCGCCGGCGCCGAGACGATCGCCGCCGCCGCCCTGCACCGCGCCACCCGCCGCGGCGAGGAGGAGGCGGTCGCCCGCCCCATCGACCTCGAGACCGCCGTCGACGTGCTCGGCGGCAAGATCGAGTTCGAGTCGGGGGAGGAGGGCCGCGAGGACGAGATCCTCGACCACCTGCTCCGTCAGGCCACCGCCGAGACCGTCCGCGCCCACCTGCGCGGCGTCGACCTCGGGCCGCTCGTCGAGGCGGTCGAGAACGGCGCGATGATCACGACCGGCGAGCAGGTGACCGCCCGCGAGTTCCTGGCCGGCCTGCCGCTGCTGGGCGAGGCCCGCGTGTACGACGAGGTCGCCGAGCGCCTCGACGCCGTGGGGGAGGGGCGCCGCGCCGGAGCGGTCGAGCTCGCCCTCGAGGGCCTCTACCTCTCGCGCAAGCTGAGCAAGGAGACGGGCGGGGGCGAGGCCGTCTATGGCTGATGCTCCGCGCGGCAACCGGCGGCTGAAGCGCGACGCGCGCTACGCGAAGTACGACGGGGGACCCGATCCGCTCGCTCCTCCGGTCGACCTGAAGGAGGCCCTCGACGCGATCGGCGAGGACGTGATGGGCGGCACCTCGCCCGAGCGCGCCCTGCGCGAGTTCCTCCGCCGGGGCACCCGCGACCGCGAGGGCCTGGACGACCTGGCCGCCCGCGTCGCCGAGCGGCGTCGCGAGCTCACGCAGAGGAACAACCTCGACGGCACGCTCCGCGAGATCCGCGAGCTCCTCGACAAGGCCGTCCTCGCCGAGCGCAAGCAGCTCGCCCGCGACACGCAGATGGACGACGGCGACCGCGCGCTCGCCGAGATCCAGCTCGACAGCCTCCCGCCCTCGCCGGCCGCGGCCGTCTCGGAGCTCCGCGACTACCGCTGGCAGAGCCCCGAGGCGCGCGCCGACTTCGAGCGGATCCGCGAGCTCCTCGGCCGCGAGATGCTCGATCAGCGCTTCGAGGGGATGAAGCAGGCCCTCGAGAACGCGAGCGACGAGGACCGCGCCGCGATCGACGCGATGCTCCGCGACCTGAACGAGCTGCTCGAGGCGCACGCGCGCGGGGAGGACACCCCCGAGCAGTTCGACGCCTTCATGGAGCAGCACGGCGAGTACTTCCCCGAGGGACCGGAGTCGGTGGACGAGCTGATCGACGCGCTCGCCGCCCGCGCGGCCGCGGCCCAGCGGATGCGCAACTCGATGACCGCCGAGCAGCGCGCCGAGCTCGACGCCCTCGCCCAGGAGGCCTTCGGCACGCCGGAGCTCATGCAGTCCCTCGGCCGCCTCGACGAGACCCTGCGGGGGCTCCGTCCCGGCGAGGACTGGGGCGGCTCCGAGCGGATGGACGGCGAGCAGGGGCTCGGCCTCGGCGACGGGACGGGCGTGTTCCAGGAGCTGGCCGACCTCGACGCCCTCGCCGACCAGCTCGCGCAGACGGACCGCTCCTCCCTCGACGACCTCGACCTCGACCTGCTGGCGAAGCGCCTCGGCGAGGACGCCTCCGTCGACGCGCAGACGCTCAAGCGCCTGGAGCGGGCCCTGCGCGACTCCGGGACCCTGCGCCGCGGCTCCGACGGCCGCCTCGCCCTCAGCCCGAAGGCCATGCGCCAGCTCGGGAAGGCGCTCCTGCGCGACATCGCCGAGACCGTCTCCGGCCGTCAGGGCGCCCGCGACGTCCGGCGCGCGGGTGCGGCGGGCGAGCGTTCCGGAGCGACGCGCTCGTGGGAGTTCGGCGACACCGAGGCCTGGGACATCCCCCGCACGGTGACCAACGCCCTCACCCGCACCGCCGGCGAGGGCCGACCGGTCGGCTCCGGTGTGCGCATCCGGATCGACGACGTCGAGGTGCAGGAGACGGAGGCGCGCACGCAGGCCTGTGTCGCGCTCCTCGTCGACACATCGTTCTCGATGGCGATGGACGGCCGCTGGGTGCCGATGAAGCGCACCGCGCTCGCCCTGCACACCCTGATCAGCAGCCGGTTCCGCGGAGACGCGCTGCAGCTCGTCGCCTTCGGCCGACGCGCCGAGGTGATGGACGTCGAGCAGCTGGTGGGCCTGGACGCGGAGTGGGACAAGGGCACGAACCTGCACCACGCGCTGCTGCTGGCCAACCGGCACTTCCGCAAGCACCCGAACGCGCAGCCGGTGCTGCTCATCGTCACCGACGGCGAGCCGACCGCGCACCTCGAGCCCGACGGCGGCGTCTTCTTCGACTACCCGCCGGACCCGCTGACCGTCGCCGTCTCGGTCCGCGAGCTCGACGCGTCGCTCCGCCTCGGCGCGCACACCACGTTCTTCCGCCTGGGTGACGACCCGGGCCTCGCGCGCTTCATCGACTCGCTCGCCCGCCGGGTCGGCGGCTCGGTGGTGAACCCGGAGGCGGAGGACCTGGGAGCGGCCGTCGTCTCCTCCTACCTCGGCGCTCGCGGCGCGGGTCCGGGAGGCGGCGGAGCGCCGGGCGAGGAGCTGTTCGGCCGCGGCTGGAGCTTCTGAGCCGTTCAGGATGCAGGAGGGATCCGCTCCCGCGCCTGAGGATCAGCGCGTCTCCGCCGCTCCGGAGGCGTTCGTCCTGAGTTCTGACCGCGCCCGGCTCAGAACAGCGGCCAGGGCACCGCGGGCATCCCGCCCCGCGGGCCCGGGAAGCGGCCGAAGGAGCCGAGCCGCTCGCAGCGCTTCGCGAACGCGGCGACCTCGTCCTCGGTGAGCAGCTCCGAGAGCGCCTCGCCGAGCGGTCCGTCGATCTGCGCGCGCAGGAGCGTCAGCGCCGTCAGCTCCTCCTCGAGCAGCGGTTCGCCGATCCAGCCCCAGAGGACCGTGCGCAGCTTGTGCTCGGAGTGGAAGGTGAGGCCGTGGTCGACCCCGTAGCGGTGGCCGTCGGGCAGCGCGAGCACGTGCCCGCCCTTCCGGTCCGCGTTGTTGGCGACCACGTCGAACACGGCCATCCGGCGCAGCGCCGTCGAGTCCTCGTGCACGAGGGAGATGTCCCGGTCCTCCTCGTCGCTGCCGTCGAGGACGTGCCGCCATCCGTCGGGCACGGCGTCGGCGGGCACCAGGTCGACCGCGTCCTGGTCCGGATCGATGTCCTGCCAGAGCTGGACCATGCCCGGCCCGAGCGGACCGTCGCGGAGCCACGTGCGCGGCACCACGTTCCAGCCGAGCGCCTCCGAGACGAGGTACGCGGCGACCTCGCGGCCCGCGAGCACGCCGTCCGGGAAGTCCCACAGCGGCTTCTCGCCCGAGATCGGCTTGTAGACGACGGACGTCTCGCCGAGCTGCGCGAGGAACGTCGCGTTCGAGGCGATCGTGATCCTTCCGGCCAGCTCCAGCTCGCCGTCGAGCCCGCCCGGGTCGCTCATGCGAGCGGGCAGTCGTGCCCGTCGGGATCCATCGGCTCGCCGCAGCGGGGGCAGAGCTGACGTCCGGCGCCGACGACCTCGAGGGTGCGCTTCGCGAAGGCGCGCGCCGTTCCGACCGGGATCTTCACCTGCAGCATCTCGGTGGGCTCGGGCTCCTCCTCGGAGTCGTCCTCCGCCTCGGTCAGCGGGTAGGCCTCGATCACGATCTGCGCGGTGGACGGGTCCCAGCCGAGGCTGAGCCCGCCGACGCGGAACTCGGGCTCCACGGGCTGGTCGAGCGGGTCGTTGTCGACGAGCTCCGGGGGAGTGCCGGCGGGGACGCTGACCGGATTGCCCTGGGCGGTCATCAGCTGGTCGAGGATCTCGTCGATCTTCTCGGCGAGGAGGGCCG
>NZ_PSUC01000160.1:0-4517 GCF_002931635.1 Rathayibacter sp. AY2B7
GGCCGCCGGATGCGCCAGGGCGCCGTGGTGCAGGAGCTCCTGGGCTCGGTCCGCGACATCCGCCGCATCGGCTCGGCGGCGCTCGACCTGTGCTCGGTGGCCACCGGGCAGCTGAACGCGTACTACGAGCGGGGCCTGAACCCGTGGGACCTCGCTGCGGGCGCCCTCATCGCCGAGGAGGCGGGCGCGCGGGTCGCGGGACTCGACGGCGCGCCCTTCGGCTCCGGCCTGCTCATCGCGGCACCGGATCCTCTCTTCGCCGAGCTGGAGGATCTGCTGCGCCACCTGCGCGCGGACGAGGTGTAACCGCTCTCCCAGGCCGGGCCGACACGGATTCCGTGCGCCGAGAGGCGGATCGGCGCAGGATCCCGCCGGGGCTCGCCGCGCGTCGTGCCCCGATCGCGCCTGTGCGCGGCGGCCTCTGGCCGGATCCCGCCGGCCGTGGTTATCCTTTATGAATTCGTGATGTTCGCACAGGCTGCGCTCACGGAGCCGAGCGGTGCCTCTCCCTGGAGGCCCGCTCGTCCCCTGCCCCCGACGGAAGACATCGATTTCGTGAGCCCCGATTCGCCCGCCCCCGCTGCCCCTGCATCGACCTCCGGCGAATCGACTCCACCGCTCTCCCGTCGCGAGCTCCGCGAGCGCGAGCGCGCTCTGGCCCTCGCCTCCGACGTCTCGCTCGCGAGCGGCTCCGACGACCTCCTCGCGGCTCCCACGGCGGAGCAGCTGCGCGAGGCGGAGCGCCGCGTCGCCTCGGTCCGCAGCGCCCCGGCCCCCGTCCCCGCACCGCGCGCGACGCCGCTCCGGCCCGTGCGCCGGGCCCGGGTCGGCGGACTCGTCGCCCTCTCCTTCGTCGCGGCCATCGTGGCGGCGACCTCTCTGCCGGCCACATCGCTCCTGACCGCGGAGGACGTGCAGGCGCAGAGCCTCTCGACCCCCTTCGGCGCCGACGCCCGCCGCGGCGCGCAGTCGTTCGTCGCCGGCGAGGTCAGCGCCGAGACGGTCGCCCGCGACGGCTTCGGCGTGCAGGAGCGCAAGACGCAGACCAACGTCGCCGACATCGTCCGCACCTCCGACACCGGCTTCACGAACGACCCGAACGCGTCCATCCAGTGGCCCTTCGCCGTCGGCGTGCCGGTGGGCGACCGCTTCGGCTACCGCAACTGCGCGGGCTGCTCGGTGAACCACGGCGGCACCGACTTCAACCCGGGCGACGGCTCGCCCATCCAGGCGATCGCCGACGGCGTCGTGCGCACGGTCATCGACGGCGAGGGCTCGCTCGGCGTGCACGTGATCGTCGACCACGAGATCGACGGGCAGCTCGTCTCGAGCGTGTACGCGCACATGCAGCACGGCTCGGCGGCCGTGAACGAGGGCGACCCGGTGAAGGTCGGTCAGCTCCTCGGCCTGGTGGGCACGACCGGCATGTCGACCGGCCCGCACCTGCACTTCGAGATCCGCCTCGACGGCGTGACGAAGGTCGACTCCTACCTCTGGCTCAAGGCCAACGCCGGGCGCTGACCCGGCGGCGGGACGCGGGAGTCGCCGGGCGGACCCCGCGGCCCGCTACTCCGCGCGCAGCCAGACCGTGGTGTCGGCCGGCAGCGCCGGCTCGTGCAGCTCCTCCGAGGACAGCACCACGGAGCCGACGGGCAGCTCGACCGGAGCCTCGCCGAGGTTCGCGATCACCGTGACGGCTCCGTTGCGGAACGCCACGACGTCCTCCGGGTAGCCCTCGAGCCACTCGACGGCGCCGGAGCCCAGGTCCTCGGCGCGGCGCACCGCGAGCAGGGACCGGTACAGCTCGAGCGTCGAGCCCTCGACACCGCGCTGGCGGTCGCGGGCGAGCGGCGCCCAGTCGCCGGGCTGCGGCAGCCAGGAGTCGCCGGAGCCGCTGAAGCCGTACGCGGGCGCGTCCGCCTCCCACGGGATCGGCACCCGGCAGCCGTCGCGGCCGTAGCGCTCGCCGCCGGTGCGGAACCAGGTCGGGTCCTGACGCGCCGAGTCCGGCAGGTCGATCGCCTCGGGGAGCCCGAGCTCCTCGCCCTGATAGACGTAGGCGGAGCCGGGGAGCGCGAGCATGAGGGCGGTCGCGGCACGGGCGCGGCGCAGCCCCAGGACGGGGTCGGGGAGTCCGGGCGTGCGCGGGCCGATGCCGTAGCCCTGCGGGTTGTCGGACGTCAGTGCCAGGCGGCTCGCGTGGCGCACGACGTCGTGGTTCGACAGCACCCAGGTCGACGGGGCGCCGACGGCGGCGAAGGCCTCGACGGAGGAGTCGATGATGTCGCGGAGGGCGGGTGCGCTCCACGGGGTCTCGAGGTAGGCGAAGTTGAAGGCCTGGTGCATCTCGTCGGGGCGGACCCAGCGGGCGAGCTTGGAGAGCGGCTGCACCCACGCCTCGGCGCAGAGCACGCGGTCGTCCGGGTACTCGGCGAGCAGGGAGTGCCAGTCGCGGTAGATCTCGTGGACGCCGTCCTGCGCCCAGTAGGGGGCGGTGGCGGGCTCCTCGCCGTCGGCGGGAGCGACTCCGCCCATCGACCCGCTGTCGGCGGGCGGCGTGTAGTCGGGCAGCCCCTCGGCCTTGATCATCCCGTGCGCCACGTCGACGCGGAAGCCGTCGACGCCGCGGTCGAGCCAGAAGCGGAGGGCCTCCCGGAAGCGCTCGCGCACCCACTCGTTCGTCCAGTCGAAGTCGGGCTGCGAGGTGTCGAAGAGGTGCAGGTACCACTGGCCGGCCGAGCCGTCGGGCTCCATGACGCGGGTCCACGCGGGGCCGCCGAAGACCGACTCCCAGTTGTTCGGGGGCAGCTCGCCCGACTCGCCCCGGCCGTCACGGAACAGGTAGCGCGCCCGCTCGGCGCTGCCCGCGGGAGCGGCGAGCGCCTCCTGGAACCAGCGGTGGGCGCTGGAGGAGTGGTTGGGGACGAGGTCGACGATGATGCGGATGCCCAGGGCGTGAGCGCGGGCGAGCATCGCGTCGAAGTCGGCGAGGGTGCCGAAGAGCGGATCGACGTCGCAGTAGTCGGCGACGTCGTAGCCCGCGTCCTTCTGCGGCGAGGTCATGAAGGGCGAGAGCCAGATCGCGTCGACGCCGAGCTCGGCGAGGCTCTCGAGGCGCGAGGCGATGCCGGGCAGGTCGCCGATGCCGTCGCCGTCCGCGTCCGCGAAGGAGCGCGGGTAGATCTGGTAGATGACGGCGGTGCGCCACCACTCGGCTCCCCGGCGGTGCTCGGCCTCGGAGTCGGGGCCGGGGGAGTTCTCGGGCGCGCCGGAGGTAGCGGAGTCCAGGGTCATGCGGTCGAGTTTATCGGGCGCCCCGGGGGCGCCGGGGGCACGCCCTCCGCCGTCCCGTACAGTCGACGGGTGATCGATGAGACACCGGACGAGGCCCGAGCCCGACGCCGACGGGCGCTGCTGTGGGTGGTGCCGCTGCTGGTGCTGCTGGTCGGCGGCCTGGTCGCCGTCACCCTCGCGATCGGCGGATTCGCGCTGCGCAGCATGACCGGCGCGTCCGCCGTGCAGCTCGTCCTCGTCGCCTAGGCGGTCGCGGCCGGGCCGTCCTCGTCCTCGGGCGGGGGTGCGGACGAGGTGCGCACCCGCTCCTCGGACGCGTGCGCGGTCTCGGGCCCGGTCGCGCGGGCCTGCTCGTCGGCGCGGGTGACCGCCTCCGCGAGCTCGTCGACGACGAGGTACCCGGGAGAGACGGCCTCGGCCCGGTAGGCCGCCCGACCGACCATGTGCGCCGAGACGGGCACGGTCAGCAGCTGGAAGCCGATCACCAGCACGATCGTCCCCGCGGCGGCGAAGCCGGGGTTCCGGATGGCGACCGCGAGCATCACGCAGATCAGTCCGAGCACCTGCGGCTTCGTGCCCGCGTGCATCCGGGAGAGCAGGTCGTCGAACCGCATCAGGCCGATCGCGGCCAGCAGCGAGAGCAGGGCGCCGACCAGCAGCAGCACAGCGGTGAGCACGTCGAAGAACAGGTCCATGTCAGTCCTCCTCGCGGTTGGCCATGAACTTGGCGACGCTGATCGATCCGAAGACGGCGAACAGCGCGAGCCCGAGCGCGACGGGCAGGGTCCGCGCGTGGTGGTTGACCGCCATCTCGGCGCCGATCCCGCAGATGATCGTCGCGACGAGCACGTCGGCCGCGACGACCCGGTCGAGCACGGACGGACCGCGGAGGATCCGCACGAGCGCGAGCAGGCAGGCGGCGCCGAAGACCGGCACCAGGATCCAGATCAGCCAGTCGATCACCGGACCACCCCCGATCCGGCCTCGATCGGCCGATTCACGCGCTGCACGTCCTCGCGGGAGCCGATGGCCCGGACGATGCGCGCTTCCGTCCGGAGGACCGTCCGGCGCACCTCGTCGATCCGCTCGCCCTCGTCGTGGGTCACGCCGAGCACGTGCAGGTAGAGGACGTTCAGCTGCGGGTCCACGTCGATCACCAGGGAGCCGGGGACGAGCGAGACGGCCTCCGTCGTCCAGACGAGCATCCCCTCGGAGCGGCTGCG
>NZ_PSUC01000161.1:0-4450 GCF_002931635.1 Rathayibacter sp. AY2B7
CGGCTTCCTCGTGCGCTACAAGCCCGACACCACTCCGATCACGGGGTACGAGTCGGAGCCGTACCACCTGCGGTACGTCGGGACCCAGCTCTCACGGGTCGGCGGCTCGGCGGGGGACCGGGCTCGGGAGCAGGGGAAGCGGCTATGTCACCAGGCGGGGGTGGGAGACCCGTCAGACGGGCCTCCGAAAGCGCTCCGAATAACAGTACGGTAACGAGCGGCGCGTGTCACGCCCGATCGTGTCCGTCTGTGATCGCTAGACCGCCTAGGAAGTGGTCCCCGGCGCGTAATCGGGCGCATCCGGAAGGCCGAAGACGCGCTCGAGCGTCTCGATGCCGGAGTCGTGCAGGTACCCGGAGAGCTGGGTCCCGACGTACCGCAGGTGGTACGGCTCCGACTCGTACCCCGTGATCGGAGTGGTGTCGGGCTTGTAGCGCACGAGGAAGCCGAAGCGGTGGGCGTTGGCGCCGACCCACTGCCCCTCCGGAGTGTCGCCCCAGCAGATCTCGAGCGCGCACGCGCCCGACGCTCCCACCACGTCGACCGCCCAGCCGGTCTGGTGCTCGCTGTGCCCCGGGCGCGCACTCGTCGCATCCGCTCCCGCCTGCCCGCGTGAGGACACCCAGCCCGCGTAGACGCTGACCTGGGTGTCGTAGGAGCGGTAGGCGCTCTGCACGGCCAGTGAGAGGCCGGCCTCGGAGCCGGCGGCGGCGAAGAGCGGCACGAGGGCGTCCGCGGTCGCCTGGCGCATCGGCTGCCGGTTGACGTAGGGCACGTCGGGGAAGGTCAGGTCGGCGGGGACGTAGTCGACCGGCGCGAGCGTCCGCAGCTTGTTGACGACGACCCAGGTGCTCGCCGGGTCGTCGACGGACTGCGCGGTGAGGTCGATCCCGGTGGGAGTGGGAGTGGGAGTTGGCGTGGGAGTAGGAGTAGGCGTGGCGGTCTGCTCCGCCGTGGGCGCCGAAGTGGTCGCGGCGGCGGAGGGCGACGGAGCGGGCGGTGCCGTCGAGGGGGTCGGCGAGGGCGCCGGCGCTCCGTTCCCGATGGCGGCTCCGACCCCCAGGGCGGTCAGGCCCGCCGCGGCGGCCACACCCCCGATGACCAGGGCTCGGCGGCGGACGGGGCGCCCACCGGTCGGCTCGTTCTCGTTCGACGTCATCCTCCGAGCCTAGACAGACCCGTTCCTGCGCATCTGCTGAAGCACCGGCGATCGGTTCTGTCCACCCGTGCCCCTCCACGCGGGTCGCGCATATCCTCTAAGGATTCACATAAGCAGACCCCCTAGCTTGAGTGACAGCCACGACTCCGCGTGCGACCGCCCCCTCGGCCGCACGGCCCCCCACGGAGCCGTCGATGGAAGGACCCCATGCTCCGACCCCTCACCGCACCCTCCGTCCCTCTCGCCGCCCTCGCTCGGACGCTCGAGGTCGGCGACGAGGGCGGCCTGACGGCCGAGATCAGCGGAGTGACGCTGATCGCCTCCGACGTCGAGCCCGGCGACCTCTTCGTCGCCCTGCCCGGGGTCAACCGCCACGGGGCCGAGTTCGTCGAGCAGGCCGTGGCCCGCGGCGCCTCCGCCGTGCTGACCGACACCGCGGGCGCCGATGCCGCGCGCGCGACGGGTCTGCCCGTCCTCGTGGTCGACGACCCCCGCTCCCGCCTGGGCGCCGTCGCCGCCGCCGTCTACGGGACGGCCGAGCGCTCCCCCGTGCTGCTCGGCGTGACCGGCACCAACGGCAAGACGTCGACCGTCCACATGCTCGAGGGGATCCTCCGCCAGCTCGGCGTCGTGCCCGGCCTCAGCTCGACCGCGGAGCGTCACATCGGCGACACCTCGGTGACCAGCGGCCTGACCACCCCGGAGGCGACGGAGCTGCACGCGCTCGTCGCCCGCATGGAGGAGGAGGGCGTCGGCGCGGCCGCGATCGAGGTCAGCGCCCAGGCGCTCACCCGCCACCGCGTCGACGGCGTGGTCTTCGACGTCGCCGGCTTCACGAACCTCAGCCACGACCACCTCGACGACTACGGCGACATGGACACCTACTTCGGCGAGAAGGCCCAGCTGTTCCAGCCCGATCGCGCGCGCCGGGCCGTCGTCTCGCTCGACTCCCCCGCGGGCGCGCGCCTCGTCGAGGTCGCCGGCGTGCCGGTCACCACGATCACCTCCCTCCCGGGCGTCGACGCCGACTGGACCGTGACGGTGCTCGAGCAGGAGTTCGGCCGCACCCGCTTCCGGATCGGGAACCGCGAGGGCCGTGCCATCACGACCTCCGTCCCGATCATCGGCACCCACATGGCCGCCAACGCCGGACTGGCGATCGTGATGCTGATCGAGTCCGGTCGGCCGATCGGCGAGATCCGCGCCGCGCTGCACCGCGACGGCGGAGTGGACGCCTCCCTCCCCGGCCGCACCGAGCGCGTCTCCGGCGACCGCGGCCCCACGGTGTACGTCGACTTCGGCCACAGCGCCGACGCCTTCGCCCGCACCCTGGAGGCCGTCCGCGAGGTCACTCCCGGCCGCGTGGTCATGGTGTTCGGCGCCGACGGCGACCGGGACGCGCTCAAGCGCCCGGCGATGGCCGAAGCCGCCGTCCTGGGCAGCGACGTGCTGGTCGTGACCGACCACCACCCGCGTTTCGAGGACCCGGCCTCGATCCGGCGCACCCTCGTCGGGGCCGCCCGCGCCGCACGTCCGGACGCCGAGATCCACGAGGTCGACGACCCCAAGCGCGCCATCCGCGTCGCCGTCTCCCTGGCGCACGAGGGCGACGCCATCCTCTGGGCCGGCCCCGGGCACCAGAACTACCGCGACATCCTCGGCGTGCGCACGCCGTACTCGGCCCGAGCCGAGGCCCGCGCAGCGCTCCGTGAGGCCGGCTGGGCGGACGAGGCGGTCCCCGCTCCGGCCTGATGCACGGCCCCGGCACGGCGGCCCTGAGATCCCGTTCAGGCTCGCCGGACGCTCTGTCGCGCTCTCCGCACGCGGTGTAACTTTGCGCAGCACGCAACGTTTGCGGCGGATCGCCGTGCCTGGACGCGTCCGCCAGACAAGGGGACCACCGTGGCCGACTCCGCCTCCGCTCCATCCGCTCCGACCTCGACGCCGTCCGGCGCCGTGATGTCGCACCGGCAGATCCTGTTCGTCATCTTCGGCCTGATGGCGGGGATGTTCCTCTCCTCGCTCGACCAGACCATCGTCGGCACCTCGATGCGCACCATCGCGGACGACCTCGACGGCCTCTCGCAGCAGGCGTGGGTGACCACCGCCTACCTGATCGTCTCGACGATAGCGACGCCGATCTACGGCAAGCTCTCCGACATCTTCGGACGCCGCCCGCTCTACCTGATCGCGATCGTGCTGTTCCTGATCGGCTCGACGCTCGCCGGCTTCTCGACCTCGATGCTCGGCCTCGCGGGCTTCCGCGCCGTGCAGGGCCTCGGCGCCGGCGGACTCATGTCGCTCGCGCTCACGGTGATGGGCGACATCCTGCCCCCGCGCGAGCGCGCCAAGTACCAGGGCTACTTCCTGGCCGTCTTCGGGATCTCCAGCGTCGTCGGACCGCTCATCGGCGGCCTGCTCGCCGGCACCCCCGAGATCCTCTTCATCACCGGCTGGCGCTGGGTCTTCCTGATCAACCTCCCGATCGGCGCCGTCGCGCTCTTCATCGTCGTGCGGTTCCTCCACCTGCCCAAGCCCGCCGGCAAGCGCTCGGTGCGGATCGACTGGTGGGGCGCCTCCCTCGTCGTCATCGCCGCGGGCCCGCTGCTGCTGATCGCCGAGCAGGGCCGCGAGTGGGGCTGGGGCTCGCCGATCGCGTGGGTCTGCTACATCGTCGGCGCGCTGGGCGTCATCGGCTTCATCGCGGCCGAGCGGATGATGGGCGACGACGCGCTCATCCCCCTCAAGCTCTTCCGCTCGCCGACCTTCTCGATGGCGACCGTGCTGGGCGTCCTCGTCGGCTTCGGCATGTTCGGCGGCATGATGGCGATCCCGCTGTACCTGCAGCTGGTGAACGGCGCCACGCCGACCGAGTCCGGCTTCCTGATGCTGCCGATGATCCTCGGCCTGATGATCGCCTCGATCGTCTCGGGTCAGATCATCTCGCGCACAGGCCGCTACCGCGCCTTCCCGATCGTCGGCACCTTCCTGATGTCGGCCGCGTTCTTCTACTTCACCTTCGTGACGATCGACAAGCCGGTGGTCTTCATGATGGGCGGGATGCTGATGCTGGGCCTCGGGCTCGGGCAGATGATGCAGACCCTCACCCTGGCCTCGCAGAACTCGGTCGACGTGGCGAACATGGGAGTCGCGACCAGCGCCTCCACGTTCTTCCGCCAGATCGGCGGCACCCTGGGCACCGCCGTGATCTTCTCGGTGCTCTTCAGCCGCATCCCCGACACCATCGCCGCGGCCTTCAAGAACCCGGCGCTCGCGGCGGATCTGCAGCGG
>NZ_PSUC01000162.1:0-4303 GCF_002931635.1 Rathayibacter sp. AY2B7
GGACCGGCACCGACGAGGAGCTGGACGAGTGCCAGGCCGTCCTCGACGAGGTCCTCGACCTCGCCGGCTCCTTCGTGGAGGCCGTGCTCGACGACCTCGCCGAGCTCGACGAGGTCCCGGCCGAGGAGCAGCTCTCCGCCGTCCGCGCCACCGCTCTCGTGCACGCCGCCGACGTCGTGGTCGAGCACCTCGCCGCCGACGACGGCGCGACCCTCACCGAGCGCGCCGCCCGCGAGATCGCGGTCGAGGCGGGCATCTCCTCCGCGGGATCCACCCCGAGCGACGACTCCGTCCGCATCCCGGTCTCTGCCTGGTGGGACGCGCTGGTCGGCTCGGCCGTGCTCGAGCAGGAGGGATCCGCCGCAGGTCTCGGCGAGTCCGCGGTGCTCTGGCGCAGCTCCGACGCGCACGAGGCCGCCGCCGAGCGCATCGCCTACGTCGCCCGCTTCCTCGAGCAGTGGATCCTCAGCGCCCAGACCGCACTGGCGGCCGCCGACACCGAGGACGGCGCCTTCTCCCCGGAGGAGCGCGCGGTCACCACCACCGATGCCGTACTGGTCCGCATCGCCGTCGCCTGCCAGGCCGAGATCCACCCGGGCCTGGTCGTCGGCGAGCTGGTCGACGAGCTGGCCGCCGACTCCGGAGTCTCGCTCGACGAGGCCCTCGACGAGCGCGAGCGCATGGTCGGCACGGCCGAGCGGATGCTCGACGACACCGCCGAGCTCGGCCTGCTGCTGCACTCGCCCGAGTTCGGCTACGCCGTGCCGGAGGGCCTGGCGCCCGTCCTCGCCTCCGTCGTCCGCGCGACGGTCGTCCTCCTCGGCGAGCGCGAGGCCACCCGCCTCGAGATCCTCGACGAGGCGACCCAGGACACGGCGACGGCCTACGCGCTCCACGTCGCCCTGCTCGGGACCAAGCCCGTCGTCTGGCGACGCCTCGAGCTCTCCTCCGAGTCGTCGCTGCGCGATCTGCACCTCGCGCTCCAGCTCTCGCTGGGCTGGACCGACGCGCAGCCGCACTACTTCAGCGTGGGCGTGCCCGATGAGGAGCAGGCTCCGATCGGCTCGCCGTCCGACGCGGAGGAGTTCGGCGCCGACCTCGTGGACGAGGCGGGCGTCGCGCTCGCCGAGGTGCTCGAGCAGGAGCAGGACGAGCTCTTCTACGTCTACGACCTCGAGGACGAGTGGCGCCACGTGATCCGCCTGGAGTCGATCGCGCCGCTGTCGTCTGCTCTGCCGCGCTGCACGGGCGCGCGCGGCGCGGCTCCGCTCGACGTGCCGGGAGGCCCCGCGGCCTGGGCCGACACGGTGCGGGCGGCGACCGACCCGTCCTCGGCCGACCACGCGGAGGCGCTCGAGGCTCTCGGCCTCGCCGCCGGAGCCTCGTTCGATCCGGCCGCGGTCGACGTCGACGGCATCAACCGCTCGCTCGGACTCCTGCGCTCCGCCGTCTGACGCCCCGCCGCAGGGCATCACCGGAGGAGGCCCCCGCTCCCGCTCACCG
This sequence comes from Rathayibacter sp. AY2B7, assembly GCF_002931635.1. Taxonomy (NCBI): domain Bacteria; kingdom Bacillati; phylum Actinomycetota; class Actinomycetes; order Micrococcales; family Microbacteriaceae; genus Rathayibacter; species Rathayibacter sp. AY2B7. The sequence continues at coordinate 1,504 of NZ_PSUC01000162.1, forward strand.
CGGGCGGCGGGGGCCTCCTCCGGTGTCGGGCGTCACGGGGTGAGCAGCAGCTTGCCGATGTGGCCGGAGGAGCGCATCACGTCGTGCGCCCGCTCGGCCTCGGCGAGCGGGACCACCTCGTCCACCACCGGGCGCACCGTCCCGGCGGCGACCAGCGGCCAGACCTCCGCGCGCACCTGCGCGATGATCGCGCGCCGCTCCTCGAGGGGCCGGGCGCGGAGGGTCGTGGCGTGCACCGCCCCGCGCTTGCGCATCAGCACCCCGAGGTCGAGCGAGCCGAGCGCGCCGGACTGGTTGCCGATGAACACCACGCGCCCGCCCACGGCCAGCGCCTCCAGGTCGCGGGCCAGGTAGTCGCCGCCGACGGGGTCGAGGATCACGTCGACGCCGCGCCCGCCGGTCGCCTCGCGGATCCGCTCGACGAAGTCCTCCTCGCGGTAGTCGATCAGGACGTCGGCGCCGAGCGCGCGGCACGCCTCGAGCTTGCGGGCGCTGCCGGCCGTGACGGCGACGCGGGCGCCGAGGGCGGCGGCGATCTGGATGCCCGTGGTCCCGATCCCGCTCCCGCCGCCGTGGAGGAGGACGGTGTCGCCGGATCCGAGCCCGGCCACCATCACGAGGTTCGACCAGACGGTGGACGTCGTCTCCGGGAGGGCGGCGGCCGAGACGAGGCCGACGCCGTCCGGCACCGGCAGCACCAGGCCCGCGTCGACCGCGACGTACTCCGCGTAGCCGCCGCCGGAGAGCAGCGCGCAGACCTCGTCGCCCTCCGAGAACCCGGTCGCGTCCTCGCCGAGCGCGACGACCGTGCCGGACACCTCCATGCCGAGGATCTCGGAGGCGCCGGGCGGCGGCGGGTAGACCCCGCCGCGCTGGCCGAGGTCGGCGCGGTTGACGCCGGCGGCCGCCACGCGGACGAGGACCTCGCCGGGTCCGGGGGAGGGCGTCGGCACCTCCTCCAGCACGAGTCGGGAGTCGGGGCCGGGGTTCTCGATGCGGATCGCCTGCATGAGGGGGATGCTACGCCGCGGGCCTCGGCGCTCGCGGTGCTCCCGTCCGGCGAGGGGCCGGCTCAGCGCTGCTCCGCCAGGAACGCCAGCACCGCGTCCTTGAAGCCCCGCGCGGGCACGGTGCTGGTGTGGTCGCGGCCGGGGACGCTCACGAACCGCGCCCCCGCCTCCGCCGCCAGCAGCTCACCGCCGGGAGCGATCGGATCCGCGCCGCCGGTCACGAGCAGCGTCGGCAGGCCGGGGTGCCGCCCGTGCTCCGGGTGCGCCCCGCCGCGGACGCCGTCGGCCACCGCCACCAGTGCCGCGAGGTCGTTGCCCTGCACGCCCTCCGCCATGCCGATGAAGGCGCGGGTGAAGCCGTCGTCGATCTCGCCGCCGGAGGCGACGCGGGCCCGGGCCGCCTCCGCGTCGAAGGAGCGGAGGGGCTCGCCCACCGTCAGCCCGCCGAGGCTCAGCGATGCGAGCCGCTCCGGGTGCTCGAGCCCCAGCACCCAGCTCATCCGGGCGCCGAGGGAGTAGCCGAGGACGTGGGGCGCGTCGAGGTCGTAGGAGTCGAGCACCCGCACCAGGTCGGCCACCATGGCGTCCACGCTGTAGGAGTCGGAGTGGTGCGGCTTCTCGCTCGCGCCGTGCCCGCGCTGGTCGAGCGCCACGACGCGGTACCCGGCCCGGTGCAGCGTCCGCAGCCAGCCCGACGTCTCCCAGTTGAGAACGGCGTGGGAGGCGAAGCCGTGCACGGCGAGGACGGTCGGGGCGCTCTCCTCGCCGACGGAGTAGGTGGCCAGCCGCACTCCGTCGTCGGCCACGATGTACACGGGCGGAGGGAAGGCGATCACTCCACCACCCTGCCCGCCGCCGCGGGGTCGAGGGGGTACCTCGCCGCGGACACGCCGGGCGGAGTCCCGGGAGCGGAGAGCCGCCGGGCCCGGTGTCCCCGGACGGTCAGCGCGGCGGACGGGTGGAGCGGGCGAAGGGCACGGCGATCCAGAGGCGCACGGTGCGTCCCTGGCCGGACCGGATCCCGAGGACGACGCACAGCACGAGGTTGAGCACGGCCAGCGCGAGGATCGCCGAGATCGTCGCGAGCGGCCAGTCGGCGCCGAGCGAGTCGCGCACCGACACCAGCGCGAGGTGCAGCGGGACCAGCATCAGCTGGAGTGCGAGGTAGGTGAGCTGCCAGTTGACGGCGACCAGCCCGTTCCGGTCGCTGAGGGTGCCGATCCGCCGCCGCGACCCCCACACCATCACGGTCGCCGTGAGGGAGATCACGGGGGAGATCACCACGAAGCCGGCGAGCGCCGAGAGCCCGGCGAACCAGACGGCCCGGGCGCCCTTGCGGTCCCGGGTGCGGTGCCGCAGCTCGTCGTCGTCCATCGTCGCCGCCTCCTCGCGCCGGGACCAGTCTCGCACCCGCCCCCGCCTCGAGGCGGGGGATCGCCCCCGAGTTCCGGGGGTTCCCCGGATGGGGCCGGTCCGGGCGCGTCCGTAGCGTGGAGGCATCGCCGGAACACACCGGCAGCACCGCCGGCCCGCCCGGCGGGACCGCATCCCGCCGGGCGACCGGCACCCGAGAAGGAGCACACCGTGACCACCGACGACCGCACCGCCCGCCTCTCCACCCCCGCCGACGAGCAGCCGACCGTGGACCTGGGCGCGACCGCCGTCCTCACCGAGGAGCGGCCGTCCGCCGGGGAGCGCCCCGCCGCCGAGGAGCCCGCCTCCTCGCAGCAGGCCCGCGCCCCCTACGGCACCGCACCCGGGACCGCAAGGGCGCCCGGGCCGTCTGGTTC
>NZ_PSUC01000163.1:0-4298 GCF_002931635.1 Rathayibacter sp. AY2B7
GCGCGGCGGCTTCTGGTAGGCCGAGGCCGAGCTGATGAAGACGTACTGGCCCGTGCGGCCGGCGAACAGGTCGATGTCCTGCTGCACGTGCTCGGGCGTGAAGGCGACGAAGTCGATGACGGCGTCGAAGGTCCGGTCGCCGAGGGCGGCGGTGACGGAGTCGCGGTCGCGACCGTCGGCCTGCACCTCGCGGACGCCCTCGGGCAGCGGGCGGAGCGACGTCCGCCCCCGGTTCAGCACGGTCACGTCGTGGCCGAGCCGCAGCGCCTCGCGGACGCAGGCGGCGCTGATGATGCCCGTCCCGCCGATGAACAGCACGCTGAGCGACATGGATCCTCCTCCGGCGGCGCCCGCGGCGGACGCCTCCCGACCCGATTCCCCCACATCGGGGCGCCGCACGCGAGTCCCTTGACCCGGCTACCGCTCGACGGGACGCCGGTGCTCGTCCTCCGGGTCGGGGGCGAGCAGCGCCTCCGGAGCGGCCGCCGCGGTCGGCACGTCGGGCGTCGTCCGCTGCTCGAGGGAGCGGCCCCAGGCCGTGCCCGCGAGGATCAGCGCGATGCCGAGGAAGCCGACCGGCGCGATCGGGTCGCGGGCGAGCGCGACTCCGACGACCGCGGCCCACACCGGCTCGGTGCCCAGCAGGAGGCTGACGCGGGAGGGGGAGGTGCGGCGGACCGCCCACGTCTGCACGAGGAAGCCGAAGACGGTGCAGACCAGGACGAGGTAGAGGAACAGACCGGCGCCCACGGGGTCGAGTCCCGCGACGTACTCGGGGATCGGCACGCCGACGAGGAGCGACGCGGCGCTGAACACGACGGCGCAGGTGCCGAGCTGCACCGTGGTCAGGCGGAGGGAGTCCATCGGCGCCCGGGCCGAGAGGCGGTGCATCGACGTGACGTGCACGGCCCGCACGACGGCGGCGCCGAGGATCAGGAGGTCGCCGGGGGAGAGCGGGCGGAGGGCGCCGTTGCCCGCGAGCAGCGCGACTCCGACGACCGCGACGAGGCAGGCGAGCAGGAAGCGGCCCGGGAGCCGGCGCTTCGAGACGGCGGAGTCGAGGATCGGCGTGATCACGATCGTCAGGCTGATGATGAGGCCCGCGTTGGTGGCGGAGGTGCCGGCTATGCCGTAGGTCTCGAGCGCGAAGATCGTCGCGAGCAGCGCCCCGATGGTCACGCCGACCCGCCACTCCGCCGCGGTGATCCGGTGCCGCCGCGCCGCGACGATCACGGCCAGGCACAGGGCGGCGAGGGTCATCCGCGAGCCGAGCAGCGCCATCACGCTGGAGTCGGTGACGAGCTCCTTCGCCGCGAAGTAGGTGGAGCCCCAGGAGGCGGCGACCACGAGCAGGAGGAGGTCGACCCGGAAGCGGGAGAGGAGAGCGCGCACGGCTCATCGTGGCGGCACGGAGACCCGAAGGACAAGACTGCATCTTCTTCGCCGACGCGTAAGTTGGAACTCATGGAACTCGGACAGCTCAGGGCTCTGCGGGAGCTCGGCGAGCGCGGGAGCATCGCCGCCGTCGCCGCCGCGATGCGGGTGTCCCCCTCCTCCGTCTCGCAGCAGATCAGCGCGCTGCAGCGCCGCACACCGACGGCGCTGACCTTCCGCGACGGGCGCCGGACCGCGCTGACCCCCGCCGGCCGCGCTCTCGCGGCGGCCGTGGTCGAGGTGGAGGTGGCGCTCGAGCGCGCGGCCCGGGCGGTCGCGGACTTCGAGGGGGAGCCGAGCGGCACGGTCTCGGTCGCCGCGTTCCACAGCGCGGGGCTGGCGATGTTCGGCCCGCTGCTGGAGGCGCTGTGCGCACCGGGACGGCCGGGCGTCGCGCTCGCCGACTTCGACGTGGCGCAGAGCGCCTTCGCCGGGCTGACCGCGGATCACGACCTGGTCGTCGCGCACCGGCTCGCCGGCAGCGCCGAGTGGCCCGGGACCGTGCGGTCGACGCCCCTCCTCTTCGAGCCGCTCGACCTCGCGCTCCGCCGCGACCATCCGCTCGCCGCGAAGGACGTCGTCCGCCCCGCCGACCTCCGCGACGAGGAGTGGGTCGCGGTGCACGAGGGCTTCCCCCTGGAACGGGCGATCGACGCCATCGCGGTCCTCGCGGGCGGCGACGCGCGCATCCCGCACCGGATCAACGACTTCCTGGTCGCGGCGGCGGTCGTGTCGGCGGGCGACGGCGTGGCGCTGCTGCCGCGGTACACGACCGACCTGCGGCGCACGCCGGAGGTGGTGCTGCGGCCGCTCGGGATCCCGGGGCTCGGCCGCCACATCGACTGCCTCGCCCGGCCCGAGACGCTGGAGCGCTCGGCCGTGCGGGCCGTGCTCGAGCAGCTGACCGGGATCGCCGCGGGGCTCGCCGCCGCGCCGTAGCATCGTGCCGTGCACCGCCTGATCGAGACCACGGCCGGAGACCCGGCAGCCACGGACCTCTTCGCCCTGCAGGAGGCCGACCTCCTCGCCCGCTACGGCGGCGACGACACCGGTCCGCGCCCTCCCGCCGACGCTCCGACCCTGCTGCTCGAGGTCGACGGCGGGCTCGTCGGCTGCGTGGCGCTCGCGGTCGAGGACGGGATCGGCGAGATCAAGCGGATGTTCGTGGTGAGCGCCGCGCGGGGCCGCGGGCTCAGCCGCGTGCTGCTCGCCGGCGTCGAGCGGCTGGCGGCCCGCGAGGGCGTGGAGCTGCTCCGACTGGTCACCGGAACGGAGCAGCCGGAGGCGATGGCGCTCTACGCGAGCGCCGGCTACGACCCGATCGCGGGCTACGGCTACTGGGGCGACGAGCCGAGCGCCCGCTGTTACGCGAAGCGGCTCGACCGCGAGTCCCTGCTCGCCGACGCGGGCTGACGCCGGGCTGCCCGTTCGGCCGTCGCGGGTCGGCGCCGGTCTGCCCGACCGGCCGTCGCGGGCCGGCGCCCACTGACGTCGGGTTCTGCGTTCGGCCGTCGCGGGTTCGCCGGGCTGCTCGTTCCAGGGTGCTCGCGAGCCGTGCCGCCCGCTCGGAGGGTCCGCGCCGACGCGTCGGGTGCGGGTCCGTGGCGTCGAGACCCGACCGCCCAGCGGTGCGGAGAAGCCGCGAAAGATGAGGCGCGAGAGGCGCGCCGCGCCGCCTCAGGACAGGTTCGCGCCAGAGCGGCCTCGAGCGGCGTGCCCCGTCGCGCAGCAGGCGACTCTGTCGGAGCAGCGCGGGCATCCTCCCGTGCCTCTCACCCGACTCTGCCCCCGATACCCAGGGGTGCACGATGACAAGAAGGACTCCGATGCAGAACGAAGACACCAGTACGCCGACCGCCGCCCCCGATCGTCTGACCCAGCGCCGAACCGTGGTGAAGGGCGCCGCATGGGCCGTTCCCGTGGTGGCCGCCTCGATCGCCGCTCCGATGGCCTCGGCCTCGACCGCCCCCCAGTGCGCCCTGCAGGACACGCAGCGCATCGACGCCACCTCGACCACCGCGCTCGCGGCCCGGACGATCCCCGTGCCCGCGGGAACCCAGTGGGTCCGCTTCACGGCGGTCGGCGGAGACGGCGGCGGCGTCCGCACCGGGTCGGACGTCACCAACGCCGGTGCGCGGGTGACGGGCACCATCCCCGTCGACGCGCTCGGCGGAGCGTCCGAGATCGTCATCACCGCGGGCTCGGGCGGCAGCAACCAGGCCGGCGGCCAGGGGCTCGGCAACGGCGGGGCTCCGGGCACTCCGGGCTACATCGGCTCCGGAGGAGGGGGCGGGGCCAGCGGGATCACCGCCGCGGGCTCCCTGCTCGTCATCGCGGGCGGCGGCGGCGGTAGCGCAGCCGGCTTCACCTCGAACGACTTCACCCGGTCCGCCCGCGTCGGGCCGAACGCGGCGTCCGGCGGTCCCGTCGGCGGCTCCGGCTACGAGAGCGCCGTCTCGCGCGCGGACAGCAGCACCGGCTCCACCGAGCAGGCCCGGAGCACCGGCGGAAGCCAGACCGGGCCCGGGCAGCCCGGTGTGACGACGGTCAACGTGACCGAGTCGGTTCTCGGCAGCCCGGGCTCCGGGCGCGACGGCGGTGCCGGCGCACCGAGGACGAACGCGAGCCGCCAGGTGACGTACGCGTCCGGTGGCGGTGGCGGCGGTTACTTCGGCGGTGCCGGCGGCGGCACCTCCCTGTGGGTGCGCGGTGGCGGCTCCTACGCGGCCAACGCGTCGACGGGCGGAGGAGGCAGCAGCTTCGCCGCGTCCAGCGTGACCGTCGAGAACTCGGACGTCGACACCCGTCCGCAGACGATGGGCTACGTGGAGGTCGCCTTCTTCGTCTGCGAGTAGCGCCTGCCC
>NZ_PSUC01000164.1:0-4243 GCF_002931635.1 Rathayibacter sp. AY2B7
TCCGTCTCGGGCGCTCCCACGGCGCGGGCTCCCGTGTCGGGGACTCCCGTGTCGCCGCCCCGAGAGCTCCGTCCCTCCCGTGGAGGAGTCGCGCGCGGAGCGGACGTCCGGTCCTGCTGAGTCCGCAGCCGACGAGGCCCACGCGTCAGCGGAGGAGCGGAGCGTTGCGAGCGAGTCGGCCTCCTCCGCCGACGCAGCCGGACCGTCTTCGAGCGACCGTGACAGCGACAGCGACTCCGACGCTGCGTCGCGCCGTGCCCCTGCCGCTCCGGTCGGCCTGTGGCCGGGGGAGCCCGTGCTGAGCGCGACGTCCGCCGCCGAGGAGGACGGCGGCGACCTCCCGGACCCCGCGGACGACTCCGCTCGGGTGGGGGAGCAGGACGCCGACGCCGACCGCGGAACGGTCGTGGAGCCGGAGCGCTCCTCCGACCGCGACGGCGTCTCCGCCGAGGGACGGAGCTCTCGGGGCGGCGACACGGGAGTCCCCGACACGGGAGCCCGCGCCGTGGGAGCGCCCGAGACGGATGCCCGCGAGGCGAGTGCCCGCGAGACGGGTGCCGGTGGGACGACTGCCCGCGAGACGAGTTCCTCCGACGCGGACGTGTCCGACGAGGACGACTCCGACGAGGACGCCTTCGACGCGTTCTTCGCCCCCCTCCGCGACGACGCGGACGGCTCCGGCTCCGACGCCTCCGCCGATGCCGGCCGCACCGAGGTGCACCGCCGCGGGGCGGACTCCGTGCGCCCGGTGCTGCCGCACACCGACCCTCCCGCCGACCTGCCGACCGCCCCCGCCGGACTGCGCAGCGCCCACCGGCCGGACGACGAGCCCGATGCCGGATCCTCGACCGACGTCGACCCGGCGGACCGCTCCGGCGCCCTCTACCCCGCTGACGGACGCCCGGTCGGCGCGACCCCGCCGACTCCGCGCGAGCCGACTCCGCCCGCCGTCTACGAGTGGCCCGACCCGCGCGGGGACTGGGACCAGCCGCCCGTGTGGGAGCAGGTCGTCGCTCCGCATGACGAGCCCGACGAGGACGGCGGCGACGAGGAGCTGTGGCGCGAGACCGCCGGCGCCTACTCGTGGAACCTCGAGCCGGCCGCCGAGCCCGCCGACCGCGCCGAGCCCGCGCCCTTCCGCACCGCTCCCGCGGCCGCCCACGTCAACGCCGCTCCGCCGCGGAAGCGCCGCTCCGCCCGGTCCCGACCCGAGAGCCGCGAGCGCGACTCGGCGCCCGCCGCGGCACCCGCGTGGCGCACGCTCAGCCGACGCCGGCTCCTGATCGGCCTGATCGCTGCGGGTGCGGTGATCCTCCTCGCCGGGCTCTTCGCGATCGGCATCGCCGTCGGGAGCGCCGGCGGCCGGGCCGAGCCGCAGGCCGCCCCGGTCGTCAGCGAGACGCCCGCGGCGGAGCCGACCCCCTCGCCCACTCCGACCGCGACCCTCCCGACCGTCGGACCGCTGCCCGTCGGCACCTGGGCCTGGAGCGCGCTCCTCGGCGGCGAGTGCGTCGAGCCCTTCGACTCCGTCTGGGCGGAGGAGTTCACCGTCGTGGACTGCGCGAACGCCCACTCCGCCCAGCTCGTCGCCACCGCGGAGCTGACCGACGCGGCGTTCCCCGGCCAGGACGCCCTGGCCGTCACCGTCTCCTCGCTCTGCCAGGCGCAGGGCGTCGTGGACGTCGCCGCGGCCGAGACCTACGGCGACGTGCAGGTCGCCGGTGCGTTCCCCGTCACCCAGGAGCAGTGGGACGCGGGCGAGCGCAGCTACTACTGCTTCGTCGACCGGGCGGGCGGCGGCGAGCTGACCGGCTCCCTCGCCGGCACTCCCGCGGCCTGACGCGCGCCGTCCCTCGGACCTCGGAGGATGCGGCCGGGCACCGGCCCGGTGCACCCGGCCGAGCCGTGGAGCGCCCAGTAGGATCGCTCGTCGTGCAGGAGAACGAGGCGACCCCCGCGACCGGACCCACCGCCTCCGTGGAGCTCACCACGAACGGCGTCGGCCCCTGGCAGGGGGAGCGGCCCGAGGACGACCGCCTCGACCCGGAGCTTCTGGAGCGCGGCGACGCGCGCAACGTGGTCGACCGCTTCCGCTACTGGCGGATGGACGCGATCGTCGCGGAGCTCGACCGCACGCGGCACCCGTTCCACGTCGCGATCGAGAACTGGCAGCACGACATGAACATCGGCTCGATCGTCCGCAGCGCCAATGCGTTCGGCGCGGAAGGCGTCCACATCGTCGGCCGGCGGCGCTGGAACAAGCGCGGCGCGATGGTCACCGACCGCTACCAGCACGTCCAGCACCACGAGACGGTGGCCGACCTCGTGCAATGGGCCGCGGAGGCGGACGTGCCCCTCCTCGCCGTCGACAACGTCCCCGGCTGCGTGCCGCTCGAGACGTACCGGCTCCCCGAGCGCTGCCTCCTGCTGTTCGGGCAGGAGGGACCCGGCCTCTCGGAGGAGGCGATCGCCGCCTCGGAGGCCGTGCTCGAGATCACGCAGTTCGGCTCGACCCGGTCGATCAACGCCTCGGCGGCGGCAGCCGTCGCGATGCACGCCTGGGTGCTGCAGCACGTCCGCTTCTGACCCCCGCGAGCCGCGGACCCGTGTCAGGAACCGGCGCCCGACCCGCTGCCGGGCCGCCGGGACTCAGACCGCCGAATCCGGCGGGAACTCCGACTCCAGCGGCTCCGACGACAGGAGCTCGTGCACCCCGCTCAGCACCTCGTCCGGGCGGAACGGATAGCGCTCGATCTCGGCCTCGTCGCTGATCCCCGTCAGCACCAGCACAGTGTGCAGGCCCGCCTCGATGCCCGCGACGATGTCGGTGTCCATCCGGTCGCCGATCATCCCGGTGTTCTCGCTGTGCGCGCCGATCTTGTTCATCGCCGAGCGGAACATCATCGGGTTCGGCTTGCCGACGACGTACGGATCCTTGCCCGTCGCCTTCGTGATGAGCGCCGCGATCGCCCCCGTCGCCGGGAGCACGCCCTCGGCGCTCGGCCCCGTCGCATCGGGATTGGTGACGATGAAGCGCGCACCCGCGACGATCAGGCGGATCGCCTTCGTGATCGCCTCGAAGCTGTAATTGCGGGTCTCGCCCACGACCACGTAGTCCGGCGCCGTCTCCGTCATGATGAAGCCCGCCTCGTGCAGCGCAGTGGTGATCCCCGCCTCGCCGATCACGAACGCGCTCCCGCCCGGCTTCTGCGACGCGCAGAAGTCCGCCGTCGCCAGGGCGCTCGTCCAGATCCGCTCCTCCGGCACGTGCAGCCCCGACCCGCGCAGCCGCGCCGCCAGATCCCGCGGCGTGAAGATCGAGTTGTTCGTCAGCACCAGGAACGGGGTGCCCGAATCGGTCCACTCCTGGATCAGCTCGGGCGCGCCGGGGAGCGCCTTGTTCTCGTGCACCAGCACGCCGTCCATGTCCGTGAGCCAGGCCTCGACTTCACTGCGGTTCGTCGCCATGGGTCGATGCTATCGGCGGCACCCCCGCGCACGACGGCGACGACCGGCGAACCGCCCGGCTCCCTCCGCTGATGCCCCTGTGGAGGGACGACCGTCGTGCGCCGGACGGCCGGACCCCGGACCCGCACAGCCACGAGCGGGATAGCCTGGGAGGCATGAGTGGCGAGAACCTGCTGGGCCCCGAACCGACCCTCCTCCCCGACGAGCCCGCGGTCACCGCGGCCCTCGCGAAGCACGCGAACCCGGGAGCCGTCGAATTCGCCGCCCTCGCCGCCGCCCACCCGCGCTCCCCGCTGGCCTGGGCACTGCTCGCCGACAGCGTCTGGGGCATCGACGCGGCCCTCCCCTCCTACGCCTACGCCCGCGTCGGCTACCACCGCGGCCTCGACCTCCTCCGCGGAGCCGGCTGGCGCGGCCAGGGCCCCATCCCCTGGCGCCACGGACCCAACCGCGGATTCCTGCTCTCCCTCTACGCCCTCCGCCGCGCCGCCGACTCCATCGGCGAGACCGAGGAGGTCACCCGCCTCACCCAGTTCCTCCAGCAGGCCGACCCGGTCGCCATCGAGGAGATCGAGCGGTACCACGAGGACGCGTTACCCCCTACCGCCGCCATCATCATCCTCGGCAACGACTAGGCGCCGCCCGGGTGCGGTTCTGGCGGCGTTGTCGTCGGGCGCCGTAGCGCCGCTACGGCTTCCTCCTCCGCCTTGCCAGAACCGCACCCGGACGCCGCCTAGCCCTGTGCTGGTGGGGTGGGCGCCGTGCCTGCGGCACG
>NZ_PSUC01000165.1:0-4135 GCF_002931635.1 Rathayibacter sp. AY2B7
GACCTGGGCGCGCCGACCGGTCCTCGTCGCGGGGCGCCGCGCGCGTCCGACGGACTGATCCGCCTGGACGTCGACGGCGTCACCACGTTCGCGAGCCCCAACGCCCTCTCGGCGTTCAACCGCATCGGCTTCGCCGACGAGCTCGAGGGGGAGTCGCTCGCCGAGGTCACCACGAAGCTGATCGCGGGGAAGGTCGTCATCGACGAGTCGCTCCCGCTGGTCGTGACCGGCCGGGCGCCGTGGCGCACCGACATCGAGGCCCGCGGAGTGACGGTGTCGCTGCGCGCGATCCCGATCCGCGACCGCGGCGAGCGGGTCGGGGCCGTCGTCCTGTGCCGCGACGTGACGGAGCTGCGCCACCAGGAGCGGGAGCTCATCACCAAGGACGCGACGATCCGCGAGATCCACCACCGCGTGAAGAACAACCTGCAGACCGTGGCCTCGCTGCTGCGGATCCAGGCCAGGCGCACCCACTCCGACCTCGCCCGGGAGGCGCTCACGCAGGCGATGCGCCGCGTCGCCGCCATCGCGGTCGTGCACGACACGCTCTCGGAGGGGCTGAACCAGAACGTCGACTTCGACGCGGTCTTCGACCGAGTGCTGCTGCTGATCGCCGAGGTCGCCTCGACCCACAACACCACGGTGCACCCGAAGCTGACGGGGAGCTTCGGCAACCTGCCCAGCGAGTACGCGACTCCGCTCGCCCTCGCCCTGACCGAGCTGGTCACCAACGCCGTCGAGCACGGCCTGGCCGGACGGGAGGGCGACGTGGAGATCGTCGCCTCGCGCAGCGACGACGAGCTCACGGTGAAGGTGCGCGACACGGGCGTCGGGCTGCCGGAGGGCAAGGTCGGATCGGGCCTGGGCACGCAGATCGTGCGCACGCTCATCCAGGGCGAGCTCGGCGGCACCATCGACTGGCACACGCTGGTCGGGCGCGGCACCGAGGTCACCATCGAGGTGCCGCTGCGGTGGCTGGAGCGCGCCCGCTCCTGAAGCCGGAGACGACGCGACCCCCGCTGCCGAGAGGCGACGGGGGTCGGGGTCGTTCGTGCCGCCGAGCGGCTCGTGCGCCTAGGAGGCGCGGCGTGCGCGGGCGGCGCGGCGCTTCAGGGCGCGACGCTCGTCCTCGCTGAGGCCGCCCCACACGCCCGAGTCCTGGCCGGTCTCGAGGGCGTACTGGAGGCAGACCTCGGTGACGGTGCAGCGTGCGCACACCGACTTCGCCTTCTCGATCTGGTCCACGGCCGGGCCGGTGTTGCCGACCGGGAAGAAAAGCTCGGGGTCTGCGGTGAGGCAAGCGGCCTTGTCGCGCCAGTCCATGCGGGTGCTCCTTGTGTGAAGGCGTGCGTGGAGGAACCACGCAGTGTTCGGGTGGGATGATCGATCCACGCCGACGATCCCGACCAGTACTCGACCTCCGCGCCCTCACCGGCGCACGCCACGAGGCCCCGTGCTGGAGCGCGGGGTGGATCGGGGTGGTGGACGGGAGAACGCTCGGTTCTTGCCGGTGCACTCGACGCGATGCGCGAGCACTGCGTCGGCCACCCGGCTCCAGTGCTGGTCATCCGGCTCGCCCCCGTGCCTGACGGCGCGGCGGGATCGGATGTTCACATCGGCGGAAACCCACGACCCTGTGAGCGGTGAAACGAACTGGACTAGCCTGTCACGGGGATGAGCCCGAATCAAGAGTCCTGGATGGGATGTGCCTGTGACCGCTGATGCGAACGGGTCCCGCGGACCCCGCCCGACCACCTCCCGGCCGCTCGGTCTGGTGGTGCTGATCGTGGTCCTGGCCCTCGAGACGCTCGCCGTCGCCGCGGTCGCGGCATGGCTCGTGCTCGAGCTGCTGACGACCCGGGCCGACACGGTCGGCGGAGGGATCGCCATCGTCGTCCTCGCGCTGATCGCCGTGTGCTGGGCTGCCGCGACGACGCTCGGCGCCGCGCGACGGCGAGGCTGGATGCGCGCGTCGGCGCTGACGATCCAGCTGGTGATGATGGCCGTGGCGCTCGGCGCCTTCCAGGGCCAGTACGCCGTGCCCGACATCGGCTGGGCGCTGCTGGCGCCGGCCGTGGTGGCCGTCGTCGCGCTGTTCCTCCCGAGCGTGGTCGCCGCCACTCGTCGCGATCCGGCCGTGTAGCCGGACGGCTGGCGCGCCGCCGCTCGCGGGTGCGACGCTGGAGGGACCCCCTCCTCGACACGGAAGCGACGCGCATGGACTCCACCCGACTCGGCTCCAGCGGCCTGCAGATCTCCTCGATCGTCCTCGGCTGCATGAGCTTCGGCGCTCCCGACCGCGGGGCCCACGGCTGGAGCATGGGCGAGGAGGAGTCGCGGACCTTCCTCCGGCGGGCTCTGGAGCTCGGCATCACCACGTTCGACACGGCGGACGTCTACTCCAACGGCACGAGCGAGGAGTTCGTCGGCCGGGCGCTCGCGGACTTCGCGGTCCGCGAGGAGGTCGTGATCGCCACGAAGGTCCACGGGCGGATGCGCCCCGGCTCCAACGGCGGCGGCCTCTCGCGGCGGCACATCCTCAGTGCGATCGACGACAGCCTCCGGCGTCTCGGCACGGACTACGTCGACCTCTACCAGATCCACCGCTGGGACCCCGAGACGCCCATCGAGGAGACGATGGAGACGCTCCACGACGTCGTCCGCTCTGGCAGGGCGCGCTACATCGGCGCCTCGAGCATGTGGGCGTGGCAGTTCGCGAAGGCGCAGTACACCGCGGATCTGAATGGCTGGACGCGGTTCGTCTCGATGCAGGACCAGTACAACCTGATCCAGCGCGAGGACGAGCGCGAGCTGCACCCCTTCTGCGTCGACCAGCGAGTCGGCGTGATCCCGTGGTCGCCGCTCGCCCGGGGCCGGCTCACCCGCGACTGGGACGAGACCACGGCCCGCACCGAGACCGACGTCTTCGGCGGCACCCTCTACCGCCAGCAGGAGGAGGCCGACCGGCGGACCGTCGCGACCGTCGCGCGCATCGCCGAGCAGCGCGGCGTGCCCCGTGCGCGGGTGGCGCTCGCCTGGGTCCGGCAGCAGGAGGCGGTCACCGCTCCGATCGTCGGAGCCACGAAGCTCCACCACCTCGACGACGCGGTCGCGTCGCTGGACGTGGAGCTGACCGCCGACGAGCTGGAGGCGCTGGGCGCCGACTACGCACCGCGCGCCAACGAGGGGTTCTGACCCGGCCGATGCGCCACCGCTGATCCGCCCGAGCGGTCTTCGCTACGCTTCCTCTCGAAGATGACGGAAGCTCGGATCAGGAGGTGGCATGGTGAGGAGTGCCGGGGATCCGCTGGGTGCGCGCTACCGCCTGCTCGAGCGGATCGGCTCGGGCGCCGCGGGCGAGGTGTGGCGCGTCGCCGACGCGCAGGGGCCGGACCGCGCGGCGAAGCTCCTCCGCGGTGAGCACGTGCACGACGCGGGCCTGGTCGAGCGCTTCGTCCGTGAGAGGTCGGTGCTCACCCGTCTGCGGCACCCGCACGTCGTGGAGGTGCTCGACCTCGTCGTGGAGGGGGAGACGCTCGGGATCGTGATGGAGCTCGTCGGCGGCGGATCGCTGCGGGAGCTGCTGCGGGACGAGGGCACCCTCCCGGCGGTCGATGCGCTGCCCGTGGCGGCCTCGATCCTCGACGCTCTCGCCGCCGCGCATGCGATCGGCACGGTCCACCGGGACGTGAAGCCCGACAACGTCCTGCTCGCGGAGGGTGCGGACGATGCGGGCTCCGCCGTCCGCGTCTCCGACTTCGGCATCGCTCACGTGGTCGCCGAGGGGCCGCGCGCGACGACGGGTGTCATCGGGACGCCGGAGTACCTCTCGCCCGAGATGCTCGCCACCGGAGCAGCCGGCCCGCCGAGCGACGTCTACTCGACGGGGATCCTGCTCTACGAGCTGCTGTGCGGCCGGACCCCGTTCGCGGGCCCCGGCGCCGACGTCGCGGTCGCCTACCGGCACGTCGCGATGCTCCCGCCGCCGCTGGATCTGCCGCCGCGGCTCGCGTCGCTCCTGGACCGGATGCTCGCGAAGGATCCGGCGTCGCGGCCGACGGCTGCGGAGGCGGCGGGGATCCTGCGACGCCTCTCCCCGCCGCTGGCCGGGCTGCCGGCGCTGCCGCTCGCGGCG
>NZ_PSUC01000166.1:0-4119 GCF_002931635.1 Rathayibacter sp. AY2B7
CCGTGCAGGCTCGCGGTCGCGTCCGGCAGGTTCGGCGTGCGCTCGCCCTCGAAGTAGGGGACCAGCACGAGGCCGTCGGCACCCGGCTCCGCCTCGAGCGCCAGTGCGGCGAACTCGTCGAAGTCGCTGCCGAGCAGGGTCGCGGTCGAGGCCAGCACGCGCGCGGCGTTGAGCGTCGCGACCAGCAGCAGGAAGCGCCCGCTCGCGTCGGCGAAGCCGGCGACGGTCCCGGAGGCGTCGCGCACCGGGTCGTCCGTGACTGCGAAGACGGTGCCGCTCGTGCCGATGCTGACGACCACGTCGCCGGGGCCGGCGCCGAGGCCGAGCGCGGCGCCCGCGTTGTCGCCCGCGCCGGGGCCGACGACGAGTCCGCTCTCGGTGCGGCCCGCCTCCTCCGAGGGGCCGAGCACGCGGGGGAGCAGCGGGCGGTGGCCGAGGGCGCGCTCGAGCAGGTCGAGGTCGTAGCCGTCCGCTCCCCAGTACGAGGTGCCGGACGCGTCCGACCGGTCGGTCGTGAGCGCGTCGAGCTGCGGACCACGGGCGGAGTCGGGGCCGTAGCCGAGCAGGCGCCAGGTCAGCCAGTCGTGGGGGAGCGCGACGGCGGCGACACGGGCGGCGTTCTCGGGCTCGGCGTCGCGCAGCCAGCGGAGCTTGGTGGCGGTGAAGGAGGCGACCGGCACCGATCCGGTCCGCTCCGCCCAGGCCCCGGCTCCGAGCTCCTCGATGAGCGCGGCGGCGGCGGGCGCGCTGCGGGTGTCGTTCCAGAGCAGAGCGGGGCGGATGACGGCGCCGCTGTCGTCGAGGACGACCATGCCGTGCTGCTGGCCGCCGACCGAGATCGCGGCGACGTCGTCGAGCCCGCCGGCGTCGGCGAGGGCGAGCTGCAGCGCCTCCCACCAGGCGGCCGGATCGACCTCGGTGCCGTCCGGGTGGCTCGCCCGGCCGGTGCGCACCACGGCGCCGGTGTCGAGGTCGCGGACGACCACCTTGCAGCTCTGGGTCGACGAGTCGATCCCTGCGACGAGCGTCATCGCTGTCCTCTTTCGTTGGGGGGTTCGGGTTCGGGCGTCCGGTGCGGAACCGGGCCGGATGCAGGAGAACGGACGAGATCCCGTGCGGGTGCAGGGGATCTCGTCCGTCTCAGGTCGTCCCGCGGCGGACCGCGGGCTCAGGGGGTGCGGGTCAGCCGCGGGCGCCGAGCAGGTGCTCGGTGGCCAGCTGCTGCAGGCGCACGAAGCCGAAGCCCTTGCCGCCGAGGTAGGCGTCGGCGTCGAACGACTCGTACGAGGCGGTGTCCGCGAGCAGGTCGTCGTACGACTCGCCCTCGTTCAGCGTCGGGGTGGAGAGCTCGGCGACCTTCGCGGCGGCCAGCGCCTCCTGCACCTCGGGGTCGGCGCGGAAGGCCGCGGCGCGCTCCTTGAGCAGCAGGTAGGTGCGCATGTTCGCGGCGGCCGAGTCCCAGACTCCGGTCTCGTCCTCGGTGCGCGAGGGCTTGTAGTCGAAGTGGCGCGGGCCGTCGTAGGCCGGGACGCCGCCGGGGCCGCCGTTCTCGAGGAGGTCGACGAGCGAGAACGCGTTGTGCAGGTCGCCGTGGCCGAAGACCAGGTCCTGGTCGTACTTGATGCCGCGCTGGCCGTTGAGGTCGATGTGGAAGAGCTTGCCGTGGTACAGCGCCTGGGCGATGCCGGCGGTGAAGTTCAGGCCCGCCATCTGCTCGTGGCCGACCTCGGGGTTCACGCCGACGAGCTCGGGGCGCTCGAGGGAGTCGATGAACGCGATCGCGTGGCCGAGCGTCGGCAGCAGGATGTCGCCGCGGGGCTCGTTCGGCTTGGGCTCGATGGCGAAGCGGATGTCGTAGCCCTTGTCGGTGACGTAGTCGCCGAGCAGGTTGACGGCCTCGCGGTAGCGCTCGAGCGCGGCGCGGATGTCCTTGGCGGAGTCGTACTCGGCGCCCTCGCGGCCGCCCCACATGACGAAGGTCTTCGCGCCCAGCTCGGCGGCGAGGTCGATGTTGCGGAGGACCTTGCGCAGCGCGAAGCGGCGGACGTCGCGGTCGTTCGAGGTGAAGCCGCCGTCCTTGAAGACCGGGGCGCTGAAGAGGTTGGTGGTGACCATCGGCACGACGAGGCCGGTGGACTCCAGCGCGCCCTTGAGGCGGTCGATCTGGGTCTGGCGCTCGGCGTCGGTGGAGCCGAAGGCGAACAGGTCGTCGTCGTGGAAGGTGAGGCCGTAGGCGCCGAGCTCGTCGAGCTTCTCGACCGCGTGGACGACGTCGAGCGGCTCGCGGGTCGGGCCGCCGAACGGGTCCGTCCCGTTGTAGCCGATGGTCCAGAGGCCGAACGAGAACTTGTCGGCGCGGGTGGGGGTCAGGGACATGGGATCCGAATCCTTTCCGGCGACGTCGCCGAATTGTTGTTGAGCCCAACATATCCCCTGAGGGTCGGGAGGCGCAACGCGCGGAAGGCCCGGCGCGTCGCCCTCCGGCCCCTCGCGGGTGCCGCCCGTTCGTGCCGCGGAACCGCTCGCGGAGCGGGCCGGCGCCCGGGGAGGTCGTCGCGAGGATCGCTTGCGCAAGCGCTTCGACTGTGCGTACAGTCGCTCCAGCACGACCGGTCGAAGCGCTTCGAAGCTCGACCGCGACCGACGACGACGTCCGGCAGGAGGAGCCATGGCGACCATCCACGACGTGGCCCGCGCTGCCGGGGTCTCGATCAGCACCGTCTCCTACGCCCTCTCCGGCAAGCGCTCGATCGCCGCCTCCACCCGGCAGCGCGTCGACGACGCGGTGCGCCAGCTCGGCTACCGGCCCCATGCGGGAGCCCGGATGCTCGCCGGGGCGCGGACCCACATCCTCGCCCTCTCCGCCCCGATGCGCGGCGAGCTGCACCTGCCGACCCACATGCGCTTCGTCACCGAGGTGCTCGAGCGCGCCCGGGAGTCGGACTACGACGTCCTGCTGCTCGTCACCGACGAGGCCTCGAGCGGCATCGGGCGCGTCTCCTCCTCCTCGCTCGTCGACGGCATCGTCCTGATGGGCGTCGACGACGACGACGACCGCGCCGAGCTGATCCGCGCGGCGGGGGTCCCCGCCACCTTCATCGGCGTGCCCGCCGACTCCCACGATCTCGCCTGCGTCGACCTCGACTTCGCCGAGGCCGCCCGCCAGAGCGTCCGCCGGCTCGCTGAGCTGGGCCACCGCTCGCTCGGCCTGCTCGAGCACCCGCAGTCCTACACCGACCGCAACGCCGGCTTCGTCCGCCGCTTCGACGAGGCGTTCCGCGACGAGGCCGCAGCGCTCGGAGTCGAGATCGCGGTCGAGCGCCCGCACATCGGCCGCCCGAGCGCACAGGCCGCGATCGACGCGATCCTCGCCGCACCCGTCCCGCCCACCGCGCTCGTGCTGCACTGCAACGAGCCCGTGGCGGAGGCGGCGATCGAGCGCGTCCTCGAGCGCGGCCTCTCCGTCCCCGGCGACCTGTCGATCCTGGCGGCCTGCGCCAGCTACGACGGCGGCGCCCTCCCCGTCCCCACCAGCAGTCTTCCGCTCCCGTTCGACGCGATGTGCCGAGCGGCCGTCGCGCGGACCCTCCAGCAGATCGACTCCGGCCGCACCGTCGGCGTCGAGCTGCTCCCGCCCTCCTACGTCGACCGCGGATCCCTCGCGGTCGCTCCGACCGGCGCCCCGGTGCCGGCGGTCCCGTCCGGCACTCCCGCGCCGGCCTCCCTCTAGTCCTCCACCCTCTTCCCGCCCGCTCCGGCTCTGCGCACTGTCGAAACGCTTCGACACCGCGCCTCCGTGAGAGAGCGCTCCCTGCACCACCTCCGCAGCACCACCGCACCGTTCGAAGGAGAACCACCGCAATGTCGCTCCGATCCCGCTCCGCCTTCCACCGCCCGACCGCCGGTCTCAGCCGGCGCAACCTCCTCGCCGGCGGAGTCGGCCTCAGCGCGATGTTCGCGCTGGCCGCCTGCTCCGGTGGCGGCTCCGACGCCGGCTCCGACGCGCTCTCGACCACGGTCGACGGCGCCGGCCGCACCCTCACGCTCTGGGACTTCGAGACGCCCGACAGCGACCGCGGCATCGCCTGGCTCGCCGCCCGCGACATCTTCACCCAGGAG
>NZ_PSUC01000167.1:0-4104 GCF_002931635.1 Rathayibacter sp. AY2B7
TCGCGATCGAGCGGTCGGCGCGCTTCCCCGTCGATCCGCGCGTGTCCGCCTACCTCGAGTCGGCGCGGCCCGAGACGGTGCGGCTCGACGACCTCACCCTCGTGCTGGTCGACGGACCGCTGCCGTGACCGCTCACTTCGAGCGGCAGGCCCCCGGATCCACGGCGTCCGTCAGCGAGGCGGCCTGCTCGACCACGGGAGTGAGGACCGAGAGCGGGATGGCGTAGCCGACGTTGTCGACGGAGGCGGCCTTGCCGAAGACGACGCCCGACACGGTGCCCTCGAGAGAGAGCAGCGGGCCGCCCGAGTTGCCCTGGTTGACGACGGCGGCGAGGGTCAGCACCTCCCGTGAGGTCGGTGCTCCGTCGACCATCAGCGAGACCGTGGCGTCGGAGGAGATCTCGGCCGAGCCGAGGGTCAGCGGGCCGCCGAAGGGGTAGCCCGCGACCACCGCGTCGTCCCCGGCGGCGACGGCGTCGTCGAGCGGGAGCGGGGAGGCGTCGAGCCCGTCGACGGCGATCACGGCGAGGTCGGCGGCCGGGTCCAGGTAGACGACTCGGCCGGTGCGCGGGGCCTCGCCCGGCGCCTCGACGACCGGCTGAGAGACTCCGCCGACCACGTGCGCGTTGGTGATCACGCGGTCGTCCGAGACGACGAAGCCGCTGCCCGTCACTCCGACGTCGCAGGCCCAGGCCGTGCCGGAGACGCGCACGACCGAGCGGGTGGCGGCGGCGACCTCCGGGTCGTCGGTCGAGACGTCCGGGATCGCGGGCGCCTGGGTCGGTGCGTCGAGCGCCTCGACGACCCAGGACGTGCCCTCGTCGACCACGGTCGACTGCAGCTGGGCGAGGAAGGCGCGGACGGGGGAGGGGGTGAGGTCGTCGATCGTGCGGATGACCGTCGAGCCGGCGACCGAGGTCGTGACGAGGGGGACGCCGAGGAGGGAGACGGCCGAGGTGACGGCGATCCAGACCAGGCCGGAGATCGCGACGCCGGCGACGCCGCCCGCGAGCCGGTCGAGCAGGCCGAGCTTCACGCGGTCGGCTCCGCGGCCGATGACCGCGCCGAGCGTCGCTCCGATCGCGTAGCCGACGCCCAGCAGCAGCACGGCGGTGCCGATCACGGCGAGCAGGCGCCACTCGCTGCCGGCCGTCCACGACGAGACGGCGGGCACGGCGAACGAGGCGCCGATCGCGCCCGCGACGATCCCCGCGAGACCGCCGAGGGTCCTGAGCAGGCCGCGCCGCAGACCGTCGACGAGCGCGCCGATGAGGCTCAGCACGACGATGACGTCGACGATCACGGATGCACCCACGCGGAACTCCTGCCGGTGTCGGGGACGGGTCCTCCAGCATGACCGACGCGGGATGCGCGGACGCCCGGAGGCGGCTGGCAGTCCGCGGCGGCCGCGCGCTGCCGCCGAGAGGGCGGTGCCCCCGGGAACGCCGCCGGGAGGGCGGTGCCCCCTAGAAGAACGAGATGCAGTACGGCGTCGCGATCGGCGCGAACAGGCGGTCCATCCGCCCCGCCTCGCCCGTGACGCGCGCCAGCCCGGCCTTCGCCAGGATCGACGGCCGCACCGAGCCCAGCAGCAGCGAGCCCAGGTCGGCCACGTCCAGCGCGAGCTCGGCCTCGTCCCCGGTGCGCTCCACGGTGGCGGAGCCGCCCGAGGCGGTGAGGCGGTAGCGGCCGTCGGCGAGCCCGAGCCCGTCGGTCACCTCGACCACGACCGAGCCGTCAGCGGTCCACGGCCGGGCCGAGAACGCGGCGGCGACGTCGAGGATCCGCAGCCAGATCAGGTCGCCCACGTGGCTCACCTGCACCACGCGCGCGTCGCGGAGCGCCCAGGTCAGCGGATCGTCCACCGGCGCCATGTCCCAGGTCACTGCGGAGGCGAGGTCGACCGCGCCGAGGTAGCCCCAGAGCGCGAGGTAGGCGTCGGCGCCGGGGGCGACGAGGTCGACGATCTCGAGGGTCTTGTCGTCCTCGGGCCCGACCGCGCGGTAGGTCACGAAGCCGTCGAGCGTCCCCTCCTCGTCGAGGTGGACGGCCGAGCGGACGTCGAGGCCGGGCGTGGTCTCGCCGGACGCGGTGCCGACGGAGTTCGCCTCGTAGCGCGACTGGCGGGTCAGCGAGCCGGGGGTCGACGCCTGGAACGCGGCGAACACCGCGGGGATGCGCGGCTGCAGCCAGCTCGTCGCGACCACCTCGACGCGACCGGCGGGCTCGGTCTGCAGGCCGAAGCGCGGCCCGGTGTCGACGCGGATGGAGCGCGTGAAGGCCGAGCGGCCGAAGCCGAACCGGCGGTAGATGGAGGCCTCGCTCGCCGTGAGCGCGGCGACCGGGGTGCCGGCCTCCTTCGCCAGGCGCAGGTCCTCGGTGATCATCGCGCGCAGGATGCCGCGGCGCCGGTGCGTGGGCCGCACGGTCACCTGCGACACCAGGTGCGCCGGCAGCTCGCGTCCGCCGCCGACCTGCAGGGCCCCGGGGAATGCCGCGTAGGTGCCGACCGGCACGCCCGCGCCGTCGAGTCCCTCGGGGGCGGAGTAGTCGACGACCGCGGTGAGCACGCGCTGGTCGGCGACCATGTGCTCGGCCCAGTCGCGCAGCTTCTCCGGCGTGAACTCCTTCTCGTGGAAGCCCGCGTTGATCGCGGTGGCCCACGCGGCGGTGGCGGCGTCGGGACCGCCCTCGTCGTTCAGGGCGGCGGGGAAGCGGCGGAGGTCGAGACCGGTGAGAGGCATCCGTCCAGCCTATTCACCCGGGGTGCGCGGGGGCTGAACCGGTGCGCGAACGGTCACTGCGACGGGCGCGCCGGTAGCGCGGACCGCCGTCAGAGCACGGTCCACCGCTTCTCGAGCGCCGCGTCCACCGCCTCCGCGAGCTCGTCCAGCCGCCGGGAGTCGAGGCGCCCCGGGTCCGCGGCCGCCCTGATCCGCCCGCTCATCGCTGCGATCGCCGAGCGCCGCCGCGGCAGGGTCGCGGTGAACGCGCAGTCGCGCAGCAGCACCAGCAGCTCGCCCGCCCGGCCCTGCGCCTCCGCGAGGACCTCGAGCCGCCGCTCGAACGGCGACTCCGGGACCGTCACGCGCAGGAACCCGTCCGGATCCTGGAACGCCGCCGGCGGATCCGGGACCCGCGCGAGCAGCGCCAGTGCGGTGCCCAGCTCGTCCAGATCGCCCTCGTGCGCCAGCTCCCGCAGCCGCGAGTCCACGTCCTCGGCCGGCCCCGCCCCGAGCTCCACCGTCCGCAGCACGAGCGCGTCGAGCCGGCGCTCCTCCTCCTCGCCCGGGACCGACGGAGTCGCCGACCACCACGAGAGCACCGGAGTCGCGGCCACCGCGTGCTCGCCGATCCGCCGCTCCAGCGCGATCAGCAGGTCCTCCCGCGCGGCGAGCGCCACCAGCGCGTCCACGTCGAGGTGGAGCAGGGTGCCCGAGGTGGGCGGCGCCACCAGCCGGCGTCCGGAGGGAGGGACGGTCTCCGCCCGCGTCCTCGCCCCGGGTCCGCGCTCGCTCGCCCGCAGGATCTCCTCCTCGAGGGTCCGCCGGGGTCGTCGTCGTCCGCTTCCGCGCGCCATGCCGTCACGCTACCGTCGGCCGCATGACCCGGTTCCTCGCCCTCCTCCGCGGAGTGAACGTCAACGGCCGCACCGTCCGCAGCGCCGAGCTCGCCGAGACGGTCGCCGGCATCGGCGTGGACCGGGTGCGGACGGTCCTCGCGAGCGGCAACGCGGCCTTCGACTCCGACCGCCCGGCCGCCGAGCTGAAGCCCGCGCTCGAGGCGGCGCTCGCCGAGCGGTTCGGCTACGACGCCTGGATCGTGCTCGTGACGCAGGAGGCGCTCGCCGCGGTGCTCGCCGCCTACCCGTTCCCGCGGATCGACGAGGAGGCGCATCCGTACGTCGTCTTCGGCTCGGACGAGGAGGCGCTCGACGCCGCGCAGGCCGCGATCGGCGAGCCGGATCCGGCGGTCGAGCTCGTCGCCCGGGGTGCCGGCGTCCTCTACTGGCGCTGCCCGCGCGGCTCCTCGACGGACACGCCGGTCGCGAGGATCCTCGCCCGTTCCGCCTACCGCTCGAGCACCACGACCCGGAACCTGCGCA
>NZ_PSUC01000168.1:0-4067 GCF_002931635.1 Rathayibacter sp. AY2B7
CCGCGTGGACCCCGATCGGCGACGAGC
Organism: Rathayibacter sp. AY2B7; assembly: GCF_002931635.1. Taxonomy (NCBI): domain Bacteria; kingdom Bacillati; phylum Actinomycetota; class Actinomycetes; order Micrococcales; family Microbacteriaceae; genus Rathayibacter; species Rathayibacter sp. AY2B7. Next base: position 28 of record NZ_PSUC01000168.1, read on the forward strand.
GCTCCGTGCTCCCGCGGTGCAGGAACTCGGGGTGCATCAGGCGGCCTTCGCGCCCGTGATCAGCGAGACGAGCTCGTCGCCGCTGGTCTCGGCGGTGCGGCGGCCGGCGACGGCGAGGCCCGCGCGCATCACCCACACCTGGTCGCTCAGGCGCATCACCTGGTCGAAGTTGTGGCTGATCAGCAGCACGGCCACTCCGGCGTCGCGCAGCTTGAGGATGATCTTCTCGACGCGCGCCGTCTCCTGGACGCCGAGCGCCGCGGTCGGCTCGTCCATGATCACGATCTTGCTGCCCCAGCCCGCGGCCCGGGCGATCGCGACCGCCTGGCGCTGGCCGCCCGAGAGGCGGCGGACCTTGCTGGTGACCGGCGGGACGTTCACGGCGAGGTCGCCGAGAAGCTCCTGGGCCGTCTTCTTCATCTGCGTCCGGTCGAGGAACCGCACCCCGGGCACGCCCTTGGTGAGCTCCCGGCCGAGGAAGAAGTTCTGCCACACGGTCAGGTCCTCGACCAGGGCGAGGGTCTGGTGCACCGTCTCGATGCCGCCGTCCCGGGCGCCGAGCGGAGTGGTGAAGTGCACCACGTCGCCGTCGAGGGTGATGGTGCCGGAGTCGGCGGGGTGCACCCCGGAGAGGCAGCGGACGAGCGTGGACTTGCCCGCGCCGTTGTCGCCGATCAGGGCGGTGATCTCGCCGCGGCGCATCGACATCGACGCTCCCTTGAGAGCGTGGACGCCGCCGAAGGACTTCTTGATGTCCCGCGCTTCGAGCAGGATGTCGCTGGTCATGGCTGGGCTCACTTCTTCTGGTAGCGGGTGATGAGGGCGGCGAGCACGACCACCAGGCCGACGGCGAGGGGCTGGTAGAACTGCGAGACGCCGAGCAGGGTCAGGCCGTTGGTCAGCGCGGTCAGGAGGAACGCTCCGATGATCGGGCCGACGATCTTGGCCTTGCCGCCGGTGAGGCTCACTCCGCCGAGCACGACGGCCGCGATGGAGTTGAGCAGGTACTGCGTGTTGATGGCCGGCTCCGCGGCGCCGACGCGGGCGACGAGGAGGAGCGAGCCGACTCCGGCGAGGACGGCGGCGATGATGTACACCGCGATGCGCACACGTCCGGCCTTGATGCCGTTGGCGACCGCGCTCTCCTCGTTGCCGCCGACCGCCTGCACGTGCAGGCCGAAGCGGGTGCGGAACATGACGACCCAGGCGAGGACTCCGATGACCGCGGCCAGGATGATCGGGTAGCCGATGATCCCGATCGAGCCGGTGGTGAGGCGGAGCAGCTCGGGGCTGCCGACCGTGATCGGCTTGCCGTCGGAGACGATCAGCGCGAGACCGGTCGCCACCGAGAGCGTGCCCAGTGTCGCGATGAAGTCGGTGACTTTGCCCTTCGCGATCAGGAAGCCGTTGATCACTCCGATCAGCCCCGCGAAGAGCAGGGCCGCGAGCGCCGAGAGCCAGAAGCCCCAGCCGGCGCTCCAGCCGATGCCGAAGCCGACCGCTCCGACGGTCATCGTCGCCGAGATCGAGAGGTCGATGCCGCCGGTGGTGATGACGAAGGACTGGCCGATCGAGAGGATGACCAGGATCGCGGCGGCGACGAGCATCGCCTTGATGTTGCCGAGGCTGAGGAACGTCGGCGTCGCGATCGAGAACACCATCACCAGGGCGACGAGCCCGATCGGTGCGGCGTTCTCGGCCCAGAAGCTGAGCTGACGGAGGTTCGCCAGCAGCGGGGAGGCGCTGGCCGGGGGTCGGGCGGTGACTGAGGTCATGGTCGCTTCCTGGGTTGCCATGGGCGGGAGGTCCTACTTGCTGGGGACGAGCGCGGCGAGCGGGTTGTCGAACTCCTCGAACGGCTGGGGGAAGGCGCCGAGGGCCTGCTCCGCGGTCTCGGAGGTCACGAGCGCGGTGGGCGACTCGATCTCGGCGGGGATCTCCTCGCCGGCGCCGACGGCCTCGCACGCCTGCACGCCGAGCTGGCCGATCGCGTAGGGGTACTGGGCGACGGTGGCGGTGAGGCCGCCGTCCTTCACGGACTGCAGCGCGTCCTCGTTGCCGTCGACGCTGACCACCTGGACGGAGCCGGTGAGGCCCGCGTTCTCGACGGCCTTGACGATGCCGAGGCCCATGTCGTCGTTCGCGGCGAAGAACGCCTTCACGTCGGGGTTCGCGGCGAGGATGTCGGTCGCCTTGGTCAGCGCGACCTCGCGCTTCCAGTCGGCCGCGGCCTCCTGGACGACGGTGAGGTCGGAGCCGATCGCGGCGGTGAAGCCGTCGACGCGGGCGGCGCTGGTGACGTCTCCCGAGACTCCGCCGATGACGGCGACCTCGGAGCCGGCGGGCAGCTGCTGCAGGAGGAAGTCGCCGGCCTTGCCGCCCGCGGCCTCGTTGTCGGTGCCGATGTAGGTGGTGACGTCGAGGTTCGCGGCCTCGACCGCGTCGGGGTCGAGCGGGCTGTCGATGTTGACGATCGTCTTGCCGGTGGCGGAGGCGAGGGCCTGCACCAGGTTCGTGCCGCTGATCGGGTTGACGATGAGGCAGCCGAAGTCCTGGCCGGCGACGGTGGTGAGCTTGTCGGCCTGGCCGGTGGTGTCGCCGATGTCGGCGGCGGCCTGCACCGAGACGTCCACGGAGTCGTCCTTCGCGGTGTCCTCGATGCCGTTCTCCATCGCCTGGAAGAAGGGGTTGTCGAGGCCCTTGATGACCGCGGCGACCTTGGTCGATCCGGAGCCGCCGGCGGCCGCGTCGCCACCCGAGGCGCAGCCGGTGAGGAGGAGTGCGAGGGCGCCGACCGGTGCGAGAACCGGGAGGAGGCGGCGTGCTGTGCGGTTCATCGTCATCCTTGAGGATCAGTGGCACCACTGCGTGCCGGTGTGTGAAAACTACCGGGGCTTTCGCGTTACCGCAATACGAAAGTCGGGCAACTTCAGGTTTCCCGTCGGCAGGCATGTACGCTGACCGTGACAAGAGGGGGAGCGATGACGGGGTACTCCACCGGCGAGGCCGGTTCGCACGTGGCCGACGTCCTCGCGCTGTTCCGCGAGCAGGGCGAGGTCTCGCGCAACGCGGTGATGGAGCAGACGGGGCTCTCCCGCTCCACCGTCAACCAGCGCCTCGCGACCCTCGTGGAGCTCGGCCTGATCGCCCCCACCACCGGAGGCGAGTCGACCGGCGGGCGCCCCTCGAGCATGTTCGCGATGAACCTGGTCGGCACGGTGTTCCTCACCGCCGACATCGGGGCGAGCGGATTCGTCGCCGCCGCCTGCGACCTGCGCGGCACCCCCCTCCGGCACGAGAGCGGCGTCGTCGACGTCTGGGAGGGACCGGACGCCGTGCTCTCGCTGGTGATCGCCGCGTTCGAGCGGCTGCAGCAGGGCGACGCGGTCGCCGGCATCGGCGTCGGAGTCCCGGGGCCGGTCGAGTTCGCCGCCGGGCGCGTGCGCAACCCGCCGATCATGACCGGCTGGGACGACTTCGACATCGCCGGCTACTTCGCCGAGCCGTACGAGGGCGTGCAGGTCGTCATCGAGAACGACGCGAACGCCCGCGCCCTCGCCGAGTCGCGCCACCACGGCTCCGACAACCTGATCAGCCTGAAGCTCGGCACCGGCATCGGCTCGGGCCTCGTCTTCAACGGAGCGACGATCCGCGGAGCCGTAGGCGCGGCCGGCGACATCGGCCACACTCGCGCGGTCACGGGCACGGTCGACGCGGATCCGCTGCCCTGCCGCTGCGGCAACGCCGGCTGCGTGGAGGCGTACGCGAGCGGCTGGGCCCTCGTCCGCGACCTCTCGGCCGACGACCCCTCGATCAAGCACGTCGCCGACGTCACGGCCCGCGTGCTCCGCGGCGACATGCGCGCGACGCAGGCCGTGCGCCAGGCCGGCCGCGTCCTCGGCGAGGCGGTCGCCGACCTCGTCAACATCCTCAACCCGCGGACCATCGTGATCTCGGGCCAGCTCGGCGACTGCGGCGAGGTGCTGATGTCGGGCCTGCGCGAGCGCGTCTACCTGCGCACCCACCCGCTCGCCACGCGG
>NZ_PSUC01000169.1:0-4054 GCF_002931635.1 Rathayibacter sp. AY2B7
CGAGCTGCTCCCCCACGACGGACGGTTCGGCTGCGGCCCGTCCAAGGTGCGGCACGACCAGCTCGCCCACCTCGCGACGCAGGGCGCGCACCTCCTCGGGACCTCGCACCGCCAGGCGCCCGTCAAGGACCTCGTCGGGCGCGTGCGCGAGCACCTCGCCACGCTGTTCCGCATCCCCGAGGGCTACGAGGTCCTGTTGGGCAACGGCGGCTCGACCGCCTTTTGGGACGCCGCGGCCTTCTCCCTCATCGAGCGCCGCGCCGAGAACCTCACGTTCGGCGAGTTCGGCCAGAAGTTCGCGGCCGCCGCCTCCGCGCCGTTCCTCGAGCCGGCCCACGTCGTCTCCGCCCCCGCGGGGTCCCGGAGCGAGGTCGAGGTCGTCGAGGGGATCGACGTGTACGCGTGGCCCCACAACGAGACGAGCACCGGAGTGATGGCCCCCGTCCGCCGGGTCCGCGGCGACGAGGGCGCGCTCACCGTCATCGACGCCACCAGCGCGGCGGGCGGCATCGACGTCGACATCGCCGAGGCCGACGTCTACTACTTCGCCCCGCAGAAGAACTTCGCCTCCGACGGCGGACTCTGGTTCGGCCTCTTCTCCCCCGCCGCGATCGAGCGGATCGAGCGCATCGCGGCGAGCGGCCGCTACATCCCCGAGTTCCTCAGCCTCAAGAACGCCGTCGACAACTCGCGCCTGAACCAGACGCTGAACACTCCGGCGCTCTCGACCCTCCTGCTGATGGAGTCGCAGCTCGAGTGGATGAACGCCTCGGGCGGCCTGGCCTGGGCGTCGGCGCGCACGGCCGAGTCCTCCTCCACGGTCTACGACTGGGCCGAGGCCTCGAGCCTCGCCACCCCGTTCGTCGAGGTGCCCGAGCACCGCTCCCAGGTCGTCGCGACCGTCGACTTCGACGCCTCCGTCGATGCCGCTCTCGTCGCGAGGATCCTCCGCGCGAACGGGATCGTCGACACGGAGCCGTACCGCAAGCTCGGCCGCAACCAGCTGCGCGTGGCGACGTTCGTCGCGATCGAGCCGGACGACGTCCGCTCCCTGCTCGGCTGCATCGATCACGTCCTCGAGCGCCTGGCGGTCTGAGGCACGCCATGCGGCTGTGGCGGCGCGAGGAGGAGCGGCGGCCCGCGCCGCCGCCCTACGCGAGCGACGACGCGATGGCTCTGCTGGTCGGGTGCGCCGTCTGGGCCGTCGCCCTCGTGGCCGTGCTCGTGGCGGCGGCCATCGGAGCCGTCGTCGAGCCGGTCGTCCTGTCGACCGTCGTGATCGGACTGGTCCTCGGCACGATCGGGCTGTTCTACAGCCGCAACCGCCGCTAGACCGCGTCGGTCTCCATCCGGAGCCCGGTGCCGTCGGCCTCCGGCTCGAGACGGACGCGCAGGCCGGTGAACTCGCCGAGGCGCTCGACGTGGGTGCCGCCGCACGCGATCGCGGCGTTCCCCGCGGGGAGGGTGCAGCGCCAGGTCCGCCGCGTGCTGAGGAGGTCGTCGTCGCGCTCGATGCGCACCTCGGCGTCCGAGGCGATCCACTCGGCGAGAAGGGCGTTCACCCGCTCCTGCACCTCGAGGATCTCCGCCAGCAGGCGGGCGGTGTCCATCCCGCTGCGTCGGAGGGACTTGCCGAGGCGGTAGACGTCGGTGGAGCCGGACTCGCGGATCCGCGAGGTCTGGATCGCCGCCTGATCGAAGTCCGGGTTCCCGAGAGCGTCGGTGCGCGCCGGCTTCGACCAGAACGAGGCCAGAGCGGCGTTCAGGGCGAGGGAGGCGAGGTGGCAGGCGGTGTGCCCGCGGGAGAGCTCGCGCCGGTGCTCCACGTCGACCTCGACGTCGACCTCGTCGTCCACGTGGAGTGAGGAGGCGTCGTCGACGAGGTGGACGACGACGAAGCTCCACTCCGGAGTACCGAGCCGCGCCGGGAGCCGCTCGCCGACGTGCAGCTCGCCGCCCTGCCACGCCCCGATGCGGCAGTCGACGAGAAGCAGCCGCTCCCCCGCCACGACCAGCGCACCGCGGTCGGGCCCCTGGTCGGGCCAGGTCGGGTCGACGGGGTGAGCGGAGGTCGCATCGAGGACGACCGCCCAGCGGCCGTCCTCCAGCCGGTCCACGTGCTGCACGCGCCCGGAGGAACGCACGGCGCCGTCGGGATAGGCGATGCGGGTGTCGGAGTCGATGCTCATCGGGCGGCGCCGGACCGGATCAGCGGCGACGCCGACGGCGACGGGTGGTCGGGGCGGGAGCGGGTTCGGGCTCGACGTCGTCGGAGTCCTCGTCGTCGGAGTCGTCGTCCGGGTCGTCGTCGTCGGAGTCGTCCGAGTCCTCGTCGTCCGAGTCGTCGTCGTCGGAATCGTCGTCCGATTCGTCGTCGTCCGAGTCGTCGTCGTCGTCCGAGTCGTCGTCGTCGTCCGAGTCGCCCTCGTCGGAGTCGTCGTCCGACTCGTCGTCGAGGTCGTCTTCCTCGGCGTCCTCGAGCTCGTCGTCGTCCGCGTCCTCGACCTCCTCGCCGAGCGCGTCCTGCGCGGTCTGATAGTCGGCCAGACGCACGGACCACGGCACCCAGTCCGGAGCGAGGACCGCGCCCTCACCCGGCAGCAGCTCGACCTCCAGGACGTTCACGTCCTCGTTCTCGTCGATCCGGGAGAGCGTCGCCGTCCACAGCCAACCCGGGTACCCGCGCATGAGGTTCGCGAACTGCAGCGACACGACGTGCTCGCCCTGCGCCAGAGTCGTGACCAGCTCGCCGATCGTCCCCTCGGGGGCGATCTCGGCGAGCGCGGCGCGAGCGACATCGAGAGACCCCGCGAGCACGGCGTCCGCCTCGTAGACGGGCTCGGGAGCCTCGTCCGCGGCGGCCTCGTCCGCCTCCCCCGGGGAGGCGTCGTCGTCGGCCTCGGAACGGTCGTCGGCGACGGGGCCGGAATCCTCAGCAGAAGTCGCATCCTCAGCAGGAGCCCCGTCCTCAGCAGGAGCCGCATCCTCAGCAGAAGCCCCGTCCTCAGCAGGAGCCGCATCCTCAGCAGGAGCCGCATCCTCAGCAGAAGCCGCATCCTCAGCAGAAGCCGCATCCTCAGCAGAAGCCGCATCCTCAGCAGGAGCCGCATCCTCAGCAGGAGCCGCATCTTCAGGTGTTCCCGCATCGTCAGCAGTTCCCGCATCAGCAGGAGTCGGCACTGCAGCAGAAGCCGTGTCCGCGCCGGGAGCCCCCGCCTCAGCGGCGACATCGTCGTCCCGAGGAGTCTCCTCCGCAGAGGCGGAGTCCTCGCCAGGAGCCTCGGGTACAGGGAGGGCGGCGTCGCTCTCACCCTCGCCGGAGGGAGCCTCGTCGACAGGAGCCGCCTCGTCAGCCGCGATCTCCTCGTCGGCTCCGCTCGCGTCCTCGGCGGAGGAGTCCTCCTCGGCGGGAGTCGTGTCCGTCTCGGCGCCGGGGTCGCCCTCTCCCGTGGACTGCTCCACGGAAGCGTTTTCCGCGGTCGGAGCGCCGACGGTCTCCTCGACCGGGCCCTGCTCGTCGGTCGTGCCGTCGGCGTCAGGCATCCAGCTCGTCCGCAACCCGGCGCAGGAGCGCCGCGATCGTGCGCCCGTGCGCCTTGTCGGGGTAGCGGCCGCGCTTGAGCCCGGCGCCGATCCCGTCGAGCAGCTTGACCGTGTCCTCCACGATCACGGACATGTCGTCCGCGGACTTCCGGTTGAGCTTCACCAGGCTCGGCGGGGCGTCGAGGACGCGCGCCGAGAGCGCCTGCGCCCCGCGCTTGCCGTCGGCGATGCCGAACTCGAGGCGGGTGCCGGCCTTGACCGCGGTCCCGGAGGGCAGCGCGGAAGCGTGCAGGAAGACCTCCTGGCCGTCATCAGTGCTGATGAAGCCGAAGCCCTTCTCCTCGTCGTAGAACTTGACCTTGCCGGTAGGCATGCAGACCCCTCCTGGAAATGAAGCAGCCATCAGTTTAGTCGACCGGGGCCGCCCTATCCTTGACGGGTGAAGCCACAGGAGCCGGCGGGCGTCGGACGCGCGGAGCGCACGCTCGCCTACATGTTCATCGCGATCATC
>NZ_PSUC01000017.1:0-40582 GCF_002931635.1 Rathayibacter sp. AY2B7
GGGTGAGGTCGTCGAGCCGCACCGTCTCGGGCCGCGCCGACTCGAGGTAGGCGGACACGCGCGGATCGACGGGGAAGCGCGCCGACCGCTCGATCGCGATGGCGACGATCCCGGCGGACGTCGGATCGGTCGTCACCCGGTCGCCGATGTAGGGCACGTAGACGCCCGAGGACATGCCCTGCGCGAGGACCAGACCGCCGTCGAGGCCGCGCTCGCGCAGCACGTCGGCCACCCGCGCGATCCCGGTCGGCCGCTCCTGGGCGATCCCCGCCGAGGTGGCGATCGCGATCACGAGGGAAACGGCCAGCAGCACCGCGCCGACGCCGCGGGCGAGGGGTGCGGGCAGCACGATCCCGCCGCGCAGCGCCTCCGCGATGCCGATGCCCGCCAGCGCGCAGAGGAGCCACGCCCACGCCGCGTAGTAGTGCGGCAGCGCGACCGAGCTGATCGCCAGGTGGAACACGAGGAGGAGCAGCGTCGCGGCGCCCAGGTAGAGCACCAGCGCGCGGCGCCGCGGAGCGAGCAGGGCCAGCAGGGTCCCGAGGAGCAGCACGGCGAGCGCCGCCGGCCCGATGCCGACGAGCATGAACCAGAGGTTCGCCCACCACGGAGGGAAGACGTACGCGGTCCCGGCGACCTCGATCAGGTGGCCGTCGGCGTTGTGCTCGGACTGGAACTCGAGCAGGTACCGGATCGCCTCGACCGGGTGCACCGGCAGGTAGGCGAGCACCCCGGTGACGACGAACGCGACGGAGAGGGCGAGGCCGCCCCGCAGAGCCCGGGCCCTGCTCCCCGACCACAGCAGCGGCAGCAGGAGCACGGGCGCGAGGACCGCGGTGGTCAGCTTCGAGGTGACCGACAGCGCCAGCAGCGCACCGGCCAGTGCGATCAGCCAGCCGCTCCGCCTGCCCGGCGAGGCGCGCGACCAGGTCCACGCCGCCGCCATCGCCGCGACGGCGAAGAGCACCATGAACGGCTCCAGGAGCGCGAGGCGGTCGATCCGGGTGCCGGCGCCCACGGCGGTGCGCGGGAGGAGGAGGAACAGGCCGGCCGGGACGAGCGCGAGGGTCGGGCCGAGCTCGCGCCGGAACCAGAGCCAGAGCACCAGCCCGGTGAGGAACGCGGCCGCGCCGGCGGCGATCCTGCCCGCGAGCAGCCCCTCGCCGAGCAGCACCTGCGCGAGCCCGATCAGGTACTTCGCCGTCGGCGGATGCTCGAGGTTCGCGCTCACGTCGCCGTGCAGGTAGTCCCACCCCGCGGCGAGGTACACGGGCTCGTCCGACGAGATGTTCGCCGCTCCGAGGTTCCCGAAGCACTGGTAGAGCCCCCACAGCACGGTCCCGATCAGAGCCGCCCGCTTCACCCGCCCGATCCTAGGCGCCGGTGCCCGCACCGCTCCACCGGAGCGCCCGGGCCGCGGCGACCGCGGCGGGTAGGATCGACGCGCATCCCGTCCCCCTCCCCTGGAGCCTCCAGCACATGGCAGACAGCCGCACCGCCGTTCCCGACACCACTGCGAACGCGGAGGCGACGCCCGAGCGGGAGCAGCCCTACGCGGCCCTCGGACTCAAGCCCGACGAGTACGCGAGCATCCGCGAGATCCTCGGCCGCCGCCCCACGAGCGGCGAGCTCGCGATGTACTCGGTCATGTGGAGCGAGCACTGCTCCTACAAGTCGTCGAAGATGTACCTCCGCCAGTTCGGGCAGAAGGTCTCCCCCGCCATGAAGAAGAACCTCATGGTCGGCATGGGCGAGAACGCCGGAGTGGTCGACGTCGGCGAGGGCTGGGCCGTGACCTTCAAGATCGAGAGCCACAACCACCCGAGCTACATCGAGCCCTTCCAGGGTGCGGCGACGGGGGTCGGCGGCATCGTCCGCGACATCATCTCGATGGGCGCCCGGCCGGTCGCGGTCATGGACGCGCTGCGCTTCGGGGCGATCGACGACCCCGACACCGCACGCGTGGTGCACGGCGTCGTCGCCGGCATCTCCTTCTACGGCAACTGCCTCGGCCTACCGAACATCGGCGGCGAGACCTACTTCGACTCGGTCTACCAGGGCAACCCGCTCGTCAACGCGCTGGCCGTCGGCGTCCTCCGCCACGAGGACCTGCACCTCGCGAACGCCCGCGGCGTCGGCAACAAGGTCGTGCTCTTCGGGGCGCGCACCGGAGGCGACGGCATCGGCGGCGCGTCGATCCTCGCCTCCGACACCTTCGCCGACGGCGGACCGACGAAGCGCCCCGCGGTGCAGGTCGGCGACCCGTTCGCCGAGAAGGTGCTCATCGAGTGCTGCCTCGAGCTGTTCCGCAAGGACCTCGTCGAGGGCATCCAGGACCTGGGCGCCGCGGGCATCTCGTGCGCCACCTCGGAGCTGGCCTCCAACGGCGACGGCGGCATGTTCATCGAGCTCGACTCGGTGCTGCTGCGCGACCCCTCGCTCACGGCGGAGGAGATCCTCATGTCGGAGTCGCAGGAGCGGATGATGGCCGTCGTCACGCCCGAGAAGCTCGACGCGTTCCTCGAGGTCGTCGGCAAGTGGGACGTCGAGACCAGCGTGCTCGGCGAGGTCACCGACTCCGGCCGCCTCATCATCAACTGGCACGGCGAGGAGATCGTCAACGTCGACCCGCGCACCGTCGCGGTCGACGGCCCGGTCTACGAGCGCCCGATCGAGTACCCCTCCTGGCTCGACGCGCTGCAGGCCGACTCCTCCTCCCGACTGCCCCGCTCGACCGGCGGCGACGCGCTGCGCGCCGAGACCCTGGCGCTCCTGGGCTCGGCGAACCTCGCCGACAAGAGCTGGATCACCTCGCAGTACGACCGCTACGTGCTCGGCAACACCGCGCTCAGCTATCCCGACGACGGCGGCATGGTCCGCGTCGACGAGGAGTCGGGCCTCGGCTTCGCGGTCGCGACCGACGCGAACGGGCGCTGGTGCCAGCTCGACCCGGCGCAGGGCGCCCGCCTGGCGCTGGCGGAGGCGTTCCGCAATGTCGCCGTCACCGGGGCGACCCCGGTCGCCGTCTCGGACTGCCTCAACTTCGGCAGCCCCGAGAACCCCGAGGTGATGTGGCAGTTCCGCGAGGCCGTGGGCGCGCTCGCCGACGCCTGCTTCGAGCTCGAGATCCCCGTCACCGGCGGCAACGTCTCGTTCTACAACCAGACCGGCGACGTGCCGATCTTCCCGACCCCGGTCGTCGGCGTCCTCGGCGTGATCGATGACGTCGCGCGCCGCATCCCCTCCGGCTGGCAGGACGAGGGCGACAACCTCTACCTCCTCGGCACCACCCGCGACGAGCTCGACGGCTCCGCGTGGGCCGGCACGATCCACGACCACCTCGGCGGGCTGCCCCCGCAGCTCGACCTGGCCGCCGAGCGCGCGCTGGCCGAGCTGATCTCGGCAGGCGCGAAGGAGTCGCTCATCGCCTCCGCTCACGACCTCGCCGACGGCGGGCTCGTGGTGGCGCTGGCCGAGTCGGCGCTGCGCTTCGGCGTCGGGGCGCGCATCTGGCTCGACGAGCTGATGGAGCGCGACGGCGTCGACGCGACGGCCGCGCTGTTCTCGGAGTCGACCGGCCGCGTGCTCGTGTCGGTGCCGCGCGAGGACGACGTGAAGTTCCGCGGGCTCTGCGAGGGCCGGGGCTACCCGGTGCTGCGCATCGGCGTGACCGACGCGGCGACCCCCGCGGTCGAGGTGCAGGGCCTCTTCACGCTGCCGCTGGACGAGCTGCGCTCGGTGAACGGCGCCGTGCTGCCGCGCCACTTCGGCTGAGCCTCCGGGCGATCCGAGTCCGCAGGAGTCGCGGTGGTCGAGCTGGACCACCGCGACTTCTGCGGTACCGGCTCCGCTCCGGAGTTCCGTGATTACGGAATGTTTGCAATAGTGGAGGCATGACCTCCTCCCGAGACCTCGCCGGCGAGGTCGACGAGCTCCGAGCGCGGCTGGACCGCCTCGAGCGCGCCGACACCCCCGCCGCGCCCGCCGCCGACGATCCGCTCTGGGCCCTGACCGCTCTCCGCGAGCGCCTGCCCTCTCCCGGCGGAGTCGTCTTCGCCGGCTCGGTCGCCACTCCGGCCGGCCCCGTCGAGTGGCAGTACGGCCTCAGCACCGACGCGTTCTTCGAGCGCGACTGGGGAGCGAGCCCCGGGCCGACCGCGCTCGCCGCGCTGGGCAGCCCCGTGCGCCTGCGGTTCCTGCAGGCGGTGGCCGGCGGAGTCGAGACCGTCGCCCAGCTCGCCGAGAGCGAGGGCGCGGGCACCACCGGGCAGATCTACCACCACGTCAACCAGCTGGTCGCCGCCGGCTGGCTGGAGGCGCGCGGCCGCGGCCGCTACGGCGTTCCGCCGGAGCGCCTCGTCCCCCTGCTCGTGATCCTGCTCGCCTCCGGAGGACCCCGATGACCCGCCGCCGCCTCGCCCTCGCCGCCGCCTCCGCCGCGGCCGTCGTCCTGCTCGGCGGAGTGCTGCTCCGCCCCTCCGCTCCCACCCTCTCGACCGAGGCGACGGGCGACGCCGAGATCGCCGGGTGGCTCCGGACCGACGTCGGAGACGGGGCGCGGAACCACCTCGTCGCCGCCGTGGTCACGCCCGACGGCGTGCGCTACGGCGGACTCGGAGCCGACGAGCGGACCGAGGTCGAGATCGGATCGGTCACGAAGACGATGACCGCGCTCCTCCTCGCCCGGAGCGCCGCCGAGGGGACGGTCGGGCTCGAGGACCCCGCCGCGGAGCACGCCGACATCGGCGGCTTCACCGGGACGCTCGAGGAGCTGGCGACCCACCGCTCCGGCCTGCCGCGCCTCCCCACCGGTGTCGGCGACCTCGCCTCGACGCTCGTCGCCCAGCTGCGCGGCACGGACCCCTACGCGGGCTGGTCGGCCGACGACGTCCTCCGGCAGGCCGCCGAGGCGGACCAGGGCGAGCACGTGCACGCCTACTCGAACCTCGGTGCGGCGGTCCTGGGCCAGACGCTCGCCCGCGCCGAGGGCCGCGACTACGCCGACCTCCTCCGCGAGCGCGTCCTCGATCCGCTCGGGATGACCGCGACCTCCGTCCCGGAGACCGCGGACGCCCTCCCCGCCGACGCGCCGACCGGCTTCTCGGCGAGCGGGCGGTCCGTCGACGCGTGGACGATGGCGGGTTACGCACCGGCGGGCGGCGTCCGCTCCACGGCGGAGGACATGGCCCGCTACGCGCAGGCCCTCCTCACCGACGATCCCGCGCTGGGGGTGCCCGCGGCGAGCGTCCTGGATCCCCGGTTCGACGCCGACGGGGCGCGGATCGGCCTCGGCTGGTTCACCTCGGAGTCGGAGGACGGCGGATCCGTCACCTGGCACAACGGAGGGACCTCCGGCTACTCGACGATGCTCGCGATGGACCGCCAGCGCGGCGTGGCCGTGTTCGTCAACGGGGACACGGCGAGCTCGGTCGACGAGCTCGGCCTGCGCCTGCTGGAGCGTGCCGGGGAGGAGTCGTGATGATCGCCTCGATCCTCGTCCTGCTCGTCGTCGCGTTCACCGTCGGCCGCTTCGCCCTGGGGAGTATCCCCCGGCGCCGGGCGGCCGGGTTCCTCGACCGCGACCGCGTCCGGACGCTCGCCCGCGGCGTCGAGGCCGTCGCCGTGCTGCTGCTCGGGCGGGCGCTCGTCGACTGGTCGGCGCTGACGCTGCTCCCCTGGGCCGTGCTGGTGGCTCTCACCGCGGCCGGGGCGGCCGGCGCCGTGCTGCGCTGGGACGGGCTGCCGTGGTTCGAGGACCCGGCGCGCCGCCGCTCGCGGACGACCGGCCTCGCGGCGACCGTCGCCGTGTCGGCGGTCCTGATCGGCGTCCTGGGCTGAGCGCCGCGCACGTGCCGTCGGATCCGCGCCTTCCGCGGTGGTCGCGTGCTGCTGCGAGGCGGGAGGAGTGGCGGCGGGCGCGGGCGGAAGCGGCGTCAGCCGGTCTGCGCGGGGAGGTCGTCGGGCTCGGCGTTGTCGAGGACGCGGCCGTTCTGGTCGCCGACGCTCAGGACGGTCGTCGGGCGGAGGTTGAGGGTGTCGCCGCCGTAGAGGCTGTCGAGGTCGACGCCGTCGCGGCGCACCGAGTTCAGCGCGGAGAGGTAGTCGGAGCTGATGCAGAACCGGTCCGCGATCCGCTCGCTGATGTCGCCCGCTGCCACCAGGTAGGAGGCCGGGGCGCCGTCGGAGGCGGTGCTCGCCGTCCCGGTCGCGCCGACGCGGGTGCCGCGGTCGCGCACGCGCTCGAGGTCGACGCCGTCGAGCGTCCCCTCGTCGAGCGCCTGGACGACGCACTCGCCCGAGACGTCCTCGACGGGTGCGGGAGTGGTCGAGACGCTCGGCACCGGCCGCGGCGTGGACTCGGCTCCGGCGGCGGGCGGTGCGGTCGAGGCGGTCGGCTCGGCGGGTGCGGCGGCGGGGCTCGTCGCCTCCGCCGTGCAGCCGGCGAGCAGGACCACGGCGGAGAGGGCGATCACGAGGCGCTGCGTCGTCCGGACCATTCCGCGACTCTAACCCGGCACCCGGGCGGCCGGGCGCCACCGCGCCCAGCGGGCTGCGGGCGATCCGGTCGAGGCCGCTGGACCCGGCCGACGCGCAGGCCCGAGGCGGGGCTCGGGCGGCCCCTGGACGGCGCGCCCCCGATTGACCTCCCCCGTCGATCGCACCCATGCCGAGCACCTGTTGGACACGCGGCCCGAACCGGAGTCGACTGGGACCATGCAGTACACGCACCTCGGTCGCACCGGCCTGTCCGTCTCCCGCACCGTCCTCGGCACCATGAACTTCGGCATGCAGACCGAGGAGTCCGACTCGTTCGCGATCATGGACCGCGCGCACGAGCTCGGCGTCAACTTCTTCGACACCGCCAACGTCTACGGAGGCGAGGCCGGCCGCGGCGCCACCGAGGAGATCGTGGGCCGCTGGTTCGCGCAGGGCGGCGAGCGCCGCGAGCGCACCGTCCTCGCGACCAAGGTCTTCGGCGACATGGGCGAGTTCGCCGCTCCCGGAGCCGAGCGCGGCCGCGACTCCTGGCCCAACGGCGGCCGCCTCTCGGCGCTCACCCTGCGCCGCGCGCTCGACGAGAGCCTCCGCCGCCTGCAGACGGACCACATCGACCTCTACCAGTTCCACCACGTCGACCGGACGACTCCCTGGGACGAGATCTGGCAGGCGATGGAGGTCGCCGTCCAGCAGGGCAAGGTCCTCTACGTCGGCTCCAGCAACTTCGCCGGCTGGCACCTCGCCCAGGCGCAGGAGGCGGCGCGCGCCCGCCACTTCACCGGCCTCGCCTCCGAGCAGTCGATCTACAACCTGCTTGTCCGCGACGTCGAGCGCGAGGTCCTGCCCGCCGCGCTGCACTACGGGCTCGGCGTCATCCCCTGGTCGCCGCTGCAGGGCGGGCTGCTGGGCGGCGTCCTCGAGAAGACCGCGGAGGGCGGGCGCCGCTCCTCCGAGCGCACCCTCGCCGCGATCGAGGAGCACCGTCCCGCGCTGGAGCAGTGGGAGGCGTTCGCCCGCGAGCGCGGCGAGGCGCCCGGCGAGCTGGCGCTGGCGTGGCTCCTCCACCAGCCCGCCGTCACCGGTCCGATCACCGGGCCGCGGACGCTCGAGCAGCTCGAGAGCGCCGTCGCCGCCGTCGACATCACCCTCGACGCCGAGGCCCTCGCGCGCCTCGACGAGATCTTCCCCGGTCACCGGACAGCCCCCGAGGACTACGCCTGGTGACCACCCACCCCACTGCGAAGGAGCATTCATGAAGCAGCGCACTCTCGGCGACCTCCAGGTCGGCGCGATCGGACTCGGCGGCATGCCGATGTCGATCGAGGGCCGCCCGGACCGCGAGCGCTCGATCGCCACGATCCACGCCGCCCTCGACGCCGGCGTGACCCTGATCGACACGGCCGACGCCTACCACCTCGCCACCCAGGACGACCTCGGCCACAACGAGCTGCTGATCGCGGAGGCGCTGCGCAGCTACGGCGGCGACACCTCCGCCGTGCTCGTCGCCACCAAGGGCGGCCACCTGCGCCGCGAGCCCGGCCCCTGGGATCAGGACGGCCGCCCCGAGTACCTCAAGGAGGCGGCTCGCGCGTCCGCGAAGCGCCTCGGCGTCGACGCGATCGGCCTCTACCAGTACCACCGGCCCGACCCGGCGGTCCCCTACGCCGACTCGATCGGAGCGCTGGCCGAGCTGCTCGACGAGGGCGTCGTCCTCCGCGCGGGCATCTCGAACGCCGACCCGGACCAGATCCGCGAGGCGCACGGCATCCTCGGCGAGCGCCTGGTCTCGGTGCAGAACCAGTTCTCGCCGTCGTTCCGCTCCAGCGAGCCGGAGCTCGAGCTCTGCGCCGAGCTGGGACTGGCGTTCCTGCCGTGGAGCCCGCTCGGCGGCATCTCCTCGGCGGGCGAGCTCGGCTCGCGCTACTCCGCGTTCGCGGCGATCGCCGAGGCCCGCGGCGTGACGCCGCAGGTCGTCTGCCTCGCCTGGGAGCTGGCGAAGGCCCGGGTCGTGCTGCCGATCCCGGGCGCCTCCCGCCCCGAGAGCATCCGCGACTCCGCCACGGCGGCCGACCTGGAGCTCACGGCCGAAGAGCTGGCCTCGCTCGACTGAGCCCGTTCATGACGGAGGAGGGATCCGGTCGAGGCACCGGTCCGACGCGGATCGCGGGATCTCGGTGCTGGTCCCTCCTCCGTTGCGAGCGCGTTCCGACTCAGACCGCGTCCTGCAGCGGCTGCGGGAGGGCCGAGACGAACGCGCGGGCCGCGGCGCTCGGCCGTTCCGGCACCGCCACCATCGTCCGCCACACCAGGAGCGGATCGGCGAGCGCCACCGCCCGCAGCCCGGCCGGGCGCTTCTCGGCGAAGTGCGCCGGCACGACCGCGATCCCCATGCCGTACTCGACCAGGTCGAGCAGCGTGTGCACGTCGTTCACCTCGAGCTCGACCTCGAACGCGAGGCTGTGCGCCGCGAACGCCCGCGCCGCGAGGTGACTCGCCGCCCAGTGCTCCTGCAGCCCCACGATCGTCTCGCCCGCCAGGTCCGGGATGCGGCAGCCGACGCGGCTCGCGAGCGGGTGACCCGGGCGCACGAGCACCGCGAAGCCCTCGCTCGCCAGCGGCATCGTCCGCACGCCGCCCGGCACGGCTCCGATGTCGGCGACCAGCGCCAGGTCGAGGCGGCCGGCGGCGACGGAGTCGAGCAGCGTGCCGGACCCCTCGTGGATCAGCCGGAGCGCGACTCCCGGGTGCTGCTCGCGGAAGGTCGCGAGCTCGCGCGGCAGGTGCACGCCGCCGAGGCACTCCTCCGTGCCGACCGCGAGGCTCCCGCGGAGCACCCCCTGCACGGCGAGAACCGCGTCACGGGCGGCGAGCGCGCTGGCGACCGAGCGCTCCGACTCCGCGAGCATCGCCCGACCGGCCGGCGTCAGCTCGACCCGGCGCGTGCTGCGGGTGAAGAGGGGGCTGCCCAGCTCGCTCTCGAGCGCGCGGATCGACGCCGAGAGGCCCGACTGCGAGATCTGCAGAGCGCTCGCGGCGCGGGTGAAGTGCTGCTCCTTCGCGACGGCGAGGAAGTGTTCGAGCTGTCGCAGTTCCATGGGTCCATCCTCGTCGCGCGGGCGGAGGAGCGGGGACCGGACCCGGCACTCCCCAGCGGCCGCTCGGCCGCCGGGTGCGGAGCCGGCCGGCGGGTACGGCGGCCGCCGTCGCGAGAGCCGGCCCGGCTCAGGCGTCGGCGGACGAGATCGCGAGGACGATCGCCGTCAGCGTCGCCCGGAGGCGCTCGAGCGACTCGGGCTCCGACTCGTCCTCGAGGATCGACTGCTTGACCGCGTCGTCGTAGCCCGCCACCAGCAGGCGCACGGCGGTCGTCGGCTCGAGGGAGAACTCGCGGCGCACCTGGCGCAGCGCCCCGTGCACGATCTGCACGAGCGAGGCGTCGAAGCCGGCGCGGAAGTCGCGGTACTGCGGAGCGATCCGGGGGTCGCGGAGCGCGAGCAGCTCGAACTCCGACTCGACCACGCACCAGCGGCGGTTGTCGGTGGCAGGACCCTGGAGGAAGTCGAGGATGACCACGGCCAGCGTCTCGGCCGTCAGCGGCTCGTCGGCCGAGACGACGCGCGGGATCGTGCGGTCCATCTGCTCGACGAGGGCGGTCACCCGGGCGCCGTTCTCCCGCTCCATGAGCGCGAAGAACAGCTCCTCCTTACTGGAGAAGTTGGAGTAGAAGGCGCCGCGCGAGAACCCGGCGCGCTCGCAGATCTGCTCGACGGACGCGCTGTGCACGCCGGTCTCGGCGAAGACGTCGTAGGCCGCGTCGAGCAGGCGCTCGCGGGTGCGGCCGCGGCGGGAGGTCTCGGGAGGGGTGGAGTCGATCGCCGTCATCACCAGCCTCCTGCCCGCCCTGTCAACACCTTCGACGCCGTTCACCTTATCCGATACATTCACGTATCGAATACGGTCCTGTATCGGATACGCTCGTGTATCGGAGCCCGGCTCCGCCCTGGTACAGAGACGTATCGCCACCCTCCCCACCCATCGTCAGGAGACCGCGTGTCGTCGCTGCTCTACCGTCTCGGTCGTCGCGTGTACCGCGCCCACCGCCTCGTCGCCGTCCTGTGGCTGCTGATCGTGGTGGCGGGCGGAGGAGGGGCGCTGCTGCTCAACCAGGGCACCGACAACACGTTCTCCATCCCGGGCACGCAGTCGCAGACCGCCCTCGACCAGCTCGAGCGCACCTTCCCCCAGGTCAGCGGCACGTCCGCGCGGTACGTGGTCGTCGCGCCCGACGGAGGCAGCGTCCAGGACGCCGACGTGAAGGGCCCCGTCAGTGACGCGGTCGCCGCGCTCGGCGACGTCGACGAGGTCGCGGCCGTCACGGACCCCTACTCCGACAGCGTCTCCGGCACGATCTCCGACGCCGGGAACGCCCTCGTCATCACCGCCCAGATGGACGGCTCCGCCACCACCACGAGCCCCGAGAGCCGCGACGCGCTGAAGGCCGAGGCGACGACCCTCCAGGACGCGCTGCCCGCCGGCTCCGTGGTCTCGCTCGGCGGCGACCTCTTCGCCCAGAACCTCCCCGGCGTGACCATCACGGAGGCGATCGGCCTCGTGGTCGCCCTCGTCGTCCTCGTGCTCACCTTCGGCTCGTTCCTGGCCGCCGGCATGCCGCTGGTCACCGCGCTGCTCGGCGTCGCCCTCTCGATGTCGGCCATCTTCATCGCCACCCGCTTCGCCTCGATCTCCTCGACCACGCCGCTCCTGGCGCTGATGCTGGGCCTGGCGGTCGGCATCGACTACGCCCTCTTCATCATCAGCCGCCACCAGGACCAGCTGAAGCAGGGCATGGACCCGGAGGAGTCGACCGCGCGGGCGACCGCGACCGCGGGCTCCGCCGTCGTCTTCGCGGGCCTGACCGTGATCATCGCGCTCGTCGGCCTCTCGGTCGCGGGCATCCCGTTCCTCACCACGATGGGCGTCGCGGCGGCGGGCGGAGTCGCGATCGCCGTGGTCATCGCGCTCACCCTGACCCCCGCCCTCCTCGGCTTCGCCGGCGCGCGGCTGCGCCCCAAGGAGCGCCGGGCCAAGAAGAAGGCCGCGAAGGCGGCGGCCACCGCGGGCACCCACGTCGACACCGAGGCGCACGAGGAGGCGGCGACCGCCTCCCCCGGCGGCCACGTGCACGCCGAGGTCCCGCGCGGGTTCTTCCGCGGCTGGGTCCGGGTCGTCACGCGCTTCCCGATCGTGACGATCATCGCGGTGATCGGCGTGCTCGGCGTCGCGAGCATCCCGGCGCTCAGCCTCCGCCTCGCTCTGCCCGACGCCGGCTACCAGGCCGAGGGCACTCCCGCGCGCACCACCTACGACCTGCTCGCCGAGAACTTCGGCGCCGGCTACAACGGCCCGCTCATCGTCACCGGCACGATCATCGGCTCGACCGATCCGCTCGGCCTGATGGACGACCTCAAGGGCGAGATCGAGAAGCTCGACGGAGTCGCCTCGGTGCCGCTCGCGACGCCCAACGAGACCGCCGACACCGGCATCATCCAGGTGATCCCCGAGGGCGGCCCCGACTCCGAGGCCACCAAGGCGCTGGTCGCCGAGATCCGCGACAAGCACGGCTACTTCCAGCAGGAGTACGGCGTCGACCTCGCGGTGACCGGCCAGACCGCGGTCGGGATCGACATCTCGGACACGCTCGCCAAAGCCCTCCTGCCGTTCGGCCTGCTCGTCGTGGGCCTGTCGCTGGTGCTGCTGACGATGGTGTTCCGCTCGCTCTGGGTGCCGATCAAGGCGACGCTGGGCTACCTGCTGTCGGTCGGCGCGTCCTTCGGCGCCGTGGCGGCGGTGTTCGAGTGGGGATGGTTCTCGGACGCTCTGCACGTCGACAAGACGGGCCCGATCATCAGCTTCATGCCGATCATCCTGATGGGCGTGCTCTTCGGCCTCGCGATGGACTACGAGGTGTTCCTCGTCTCGCGGATGCGCGAGGACTACGTGCACGGGAGGCCGGCGCGCGCCGCCGTCGAGTCGGGCTTCGTCGGCTCGGCCAAGGTGGTCACGGCCGCCGCGGTCATCATGTTCTCGGTCTTCGCCGCCTTCGTGCCGGAGGGGGACACCAACATCAAGCCGATCGCGCTCGGGCTCGCCGTGGGCGTCTTCGTCGACGCGTTCATCGTGCGGATGACGCTGGTGCCCGCCGTGCTCCACTTGCTCGGCGACCGCGCCTGGCACATGCCGCGCTGGCTCGACCGCGTCCTGCCGTCCTTCGACGTCGAGGGCGAGGGCCTCACGAAGGAGCTCGCGCTGGCCGACTGGCCGGAGCCCGGATCCACCGACGTGATCGCGGCCGAGGACCTCCGCCTCGACGGACCCGACGGTCCCGTCTACAGCGGCGTCTCGCTGCGGGTCGCTCCCGGCTCCTCCCTCGTGGTCCACGGGCCGCACCGCTCCGGCCGCACCGCGCTGCTGCTGAGCATCGCCGGCCGGCTCGCCCCCGACTCCGGCCGCCTGAAGGTCGCGGGCCTTGTCGTGCCGATCCGCTCCGCCGCCGTGCGCGGCCGGGTCGGGCTGGTGCGCCTCGCCGGAGCCGCCGACCCCGTCGCCGACGTCCGGTCGGCCCTGGAGTCGGCCCCGCCGATCCTGGTGCTCGACGACCTCGACACGGTCACCGACCCGCAGCTGCGCGGCGCGATCCGGGCCGAGCTCGACGCCGCCCGCACCGCCGACGACGCGTTCACCGTGGTCGCCTCCTCCGTCGACGCCGAGGCGCTCGACGACCTCCTCCCCTCCGACCGCGGCGTGCTCGCGGTCTCGCCCGCGGCCGAGCGCCGCGCGATCGCAAAGGTCCTCTGACAGATGGCTCTCCTCTCCCTCGAACGCCCCCGCGGCGTCAAGAAGGTGTCCTGGCTGACCCTTCTCGGGATCGTCCTGGTCCCCCTCGTCATCGGCGGCCTCCTGGTCTGGGCGCTGTGGAACCCGACCGAGCGCCTCGACACGATCACGGCCGCCGTGGTCAACGAGGACACCCCGGTCGAGATCAACGGGCAGACCGTGCCGCTCGGGCGCCAGCTCGCGGCCGGCCTGGTGACGGGCGGCACCGACTCCGCGAGCTCGGACGCCCCCTCCTCCACCCCCTCGGCGAGCGCGACGCCGTCCGCGAGCACGACCCCGGTGCCCAACGTCTCCGGCTCGGACTCGACGGGCAACTTCACCTGGGTCCTCACGGACAAGGACGACGCCGCGAAAGGCCTCGCCGACGGCAGCTACGCGACCGTCGTGACGATCCCCTCCTCCTTCTCCGCCGCCGCCACCTCGTACTCCGGCGACGCCGCGGAGGCGACGAAGGCGACCATCGACATCGCCACCAGCGAGAAGGCCAAGCTCGTCGACGACGCCATCTCGGCCACCGTGACCAGCACCGCCACCTCGCTGCTCAACACGCAGCTGACGACGGCCTACCTCGAGAACGTCTACGTCGGCTTCAACACCCTCAACGAGCAGATCGGCCAGGCGGCCGAGGGCGCGGGCACGCTCGCCGACGGCGCCGACCAGCTCGGCACCGGCGCCTCGACCCTCGCCGACGGCACGAGCAGCCTCGCCGACGGGATCGACGAGCTGGCCACCGGCGCCTCCTCGCTCTCGGACGGCGTCGGGCAGATCGGCACCGGAGCCTCGTCCCTCGCCGACGGCGTGGGGCAGCTGGGCACCGGGGCCTCCGATCTCTCCGGCGGAGTCGCGCAGCTGGCCACCGGTGCGCGCGGCCTCTCCGGCGGAGTGGGACAGCTCGCGACGGGCGCCCGCGACTCGGCGACCGGGGCGACCGCGCTGCAGGGCGGCGCCTCCGACCTGGCCGACGGGCTCGACCAGCTGAGGGAGGGAGTGGTGAGGACCGGCGACGGGACCCAGCAGGTCGCCGCCCTCAGCGCCGGCGCCGCCGCCGCCACCGCGGGGACCTTCGAGGCGCTCAGCGCCGCGCTCGAGGGCTGCGAGACGACGCAGTGCCTCGCCGCGCGCGCCGTCATCGCCTCGGCCGACGGACCGACCGGTGCGACCACCCTCGCCACGACGACCGCGGGAGCCGTCGCCGGGATCGACGCGGGCATCCGCCTCGGCGGCGACGGGCAGCCCTCGCTGATCGACGCGGTCGGGCAGTCCGCCACCGGCGCGCGCACTCTCTCGGGGGGCATCGGACAGCTGTCCGGCGGCCTGACGCAGCTCGCCGACGGCGCGGACGACGCCGCGGGCGGAGCGTCCCAGCTCGCCGACGGCCTCGACACCACGGCGGCCGGGTCGGCGCAGCTCGCGACCGGCGCCACCACCGCCGCGGCCGGCGCCCGCGACCTCGCGACCGGCGCGACCACCGCCGCGGGCGGCGCCGCCGACCTCGCCACGGGAGCCTCCTCCGCCGCCGACGGAGCCGACCAGCTCGCCGACGGCGCGAGCGGGGTCTCGGACGGCGCCGTGCAGCTCGCAGACGGCACCCGCACGCTCGCGAACGGCCTCGACGCCGCGGTCGCGCAGCTCCCGACCTACACCGAGTCGGAGTCGACGAACCTCGCCGACGTCGTCTCGGACCCGGTCGAGAACGCGAGCAGCGCGACCGACCTGTTCGGAGCCTCCAGCGTCCCGTTCTTCGCGACGATCGCCCTCTGGCTGGGCGCCCTCGCGACGTTCCTGGTGCTCGCGGCGTTCTCGCACCGCGCGCTCTCCTCGACCCGATCCTCCGCGGCGCTCGCCCTCTCCTCCTACGTGCCGGCGCTCGTGATCGGCGTGGTGCAGGGACTCGCGGTCGCGATCGTGATGAGTGGGGTCGCGGGCCTGGAGCCGGGCCGCTGGGTCGGCTTCGCCCTCCTGGCGATGCTCACCGGCGCCTCGTTCGCCGCGGTGAACCAGGGGCTGGTCGCCCTGCTCGGAGGGATCGGCCGCTTCCTCGCGATGGTCGCGGCGGTGATCGCGCTCGGCGCGGGCATCATCTCGACGGTCCCCGGGCTGTTCGACGACGTGCTCGGGTTCCTGCCGCTCTCGGCGGCGCAGAACGCGCTGTCCGGAGTGGTCGAGGGGACCGACGGCACGGCCGGCGCCGTCGTCGGCCTGGTGATCTGGCTGCTGTTCGGGCTGCTGCTCACCGTCGCCGCGATCGCCCGTCGCCGGGTCGTCTCGGTCCGCGCCCTGCACCGCACCGCGGAGGCGTAAGCCGCGCCTCGCGCCACTCCTCCCCCGAACCGGGGACGGGTGGCGCGAGGATCGCGCCACCGACGCGCCTCTCCGGGCGACCGGCCCCGGCCGGGGCTAGCCTGACGCGATGGAGTCGGAACCGATGGCGATCCGGACGCGACGGGTGTACGGCCCATCGGTCCTGCGGCGCCTCCGCGCCCTCCTCCTGCGGCTCCTCGGCGCCGGCCTCGCGGCCGTGCTCATCCCGTTCGCCGTCCTCGCGGACCGCCGTGGCGTCCTCGACGAGTCGGTGCTCGCGCTCGGGCTCCTCGCCCTCACCGTCGTCATCGGACTGGCCTCGGCGGTCTCGCTCTTCGTCGTCTCCCCCACCCGCGTGATGACGACCGAGACGCAGGTCGTGCTGATGCGCGGCCGCCGCCGCCGCGAGCAGTGGCCCCGCCGGTCGGTCCGCTTCCTCGAGTCAGCCGACGGCGACGGCTTCGTCGCCTGGTGCCGCGGCGACGGAGTCGAAGTGCGCTGCGCGCACTTCCGCCCGGAGGACCTCGCCGCCCTGCTCGCCGACCTCGGCGCCGCCGCCCGCGTCCGCGACGCCCTGCCGCCCGCTCTGGCCGGGCCCGCCTCGGCCGTCCGCTTCCGGCCGCACCGCGCCCCGCTCCAGCGCCGGGCGGTCGCCCTGGTCGTCGTCGCCACGGAGGCGTTCGCCGCCGGCGTCCTGGCCGTCGCCCTCGCGGGATCCCCGTCGGGCGACCGCGCCCAGATCGCGCTGGGGGCGGTCGTCGTGGCGCTCTCCCTCCCGCTCGGGCTGGTCGCCGCGCGGCTGGCGCTGCGGCCCGGGCTGCCGGGCTCGATCGTGGTGTCGGAGTCGGCCATCCAGATCGACGGGCTGATCTTCCCGCTCGAGGCCCTGCGCTCGGTGGTCGCCTCGAGCCCGACGGGGAGCCGGAGCCTCCGCCTGACCCTCACCGAGACGAACGGCCGCATCACGGAGGTCCCCCTCGGGCTGCGGGTGCCGACGCTGCGGCGCGACCAGCTCTTCCCCGACTACCCGCTGCTGCTCGGCGTGCTGCGCGAGCGCACGGCGGGGCTGCTGCGGATCGAGGGCTGAGGCTCAGTCCTCGGCGCCGTCGGCGATGCGCTGGTGGTGGTGGATGACCTCGGCGACGATGAACCCGAGGAACTTCTCGGCGAACGCCGGGTCGAGGTGCGACTCCTCGGCGAGCGCCCGCAGCCGCGCGATCTGGCGCGCCTCGCGCTCGAGGTCTGCGGCGGGCAGCCCGTGCGCGGCCTTCAGCCGGCCGACCTTCTGCGTGAACTTGAAGCGCTCGGCGAGCAGGTGGATCAGCGCCGCGTCGATGTTGTCGATGCTCTGACGGATCTGCACGAGCTCGGCCCGCGCCAGGGACTCCTCGTGCGACGGCTCCTCGTGCGACAGCTCCTCGGTCATGCCCCGACCCTAACGGACCGCCCCCGGACACGACGACGGCCCCTGCCCGGAGTCCGGGAGGGGCCGTCGAGAGGGCTCGGTCAGTCGACCAGGTTGATCTGCACGGGGATGTTGCCGCGGGTGGCGTTGGAGTACGGGCAGAGCTGGTGCGCCGCGTCGGCGACCTTCTGCGCGTCCTCGGAGCTCGCCTTCGGCACGTAGACGTCGAGCTCGACCGAGAGGCCGAAGCCGTCGGAGTCGTTCTTCCCGATCGAGACGCTGGCCGAGACGGCCGCGTCGGCCGTGTCGATCTTCAGCTGGCGACCGGCTCCGTGCAGGGCGCTGAGGAAGCAGGCGGAGTAGCCGGCCGCGAACAGCTGCTCGGGGTTGGTCCCCTCGCCGGAGCCGCCGAGCTCCTGCGGGGCGCGGGTGTCGAGGTCGAGACGGTCGTCCTCGGTGCGGACGTGGCCGTCGCGTCCTCCACCGGAGGCGTGGGCGATGGCGGTGTAGAGAGCATCCATCCCCCCATCCCACCACTCGGCCGCCGTGAGTCGGGTGAACGCGGGATGCACGTCCGTGCGTTCTCCCGGGAATCCCCCTCGGGAACGCTCCGGGGAGCGTCAAGCCCCTCCCCCTCGGCGCCCTCCGGGTGTGCGGTGGAGGGACACCGACCCCGACCGGCGCGAGCCGGAGAACGGACACGAGCATGCGAGCACTCACCTGGCAGGGCATCGAGAAGGTCTCGGTCGAGACCGTCCCCGACCCCCGCATCCAGCAGCCGACCGACGCGATCGTCCGGATCACCTCGACCGCGATCTGCGGCTCCGACCTGCACCTCTACCGCCTCCTCGGGCCCTACATCGACCGCGGGGACGTGCTCGGCCACGAGCCGATGGGCGTCGTCGAGGAGGTGGGCTCCGGAGTCGCCACCCTGAAGCCCGGCGACCGGGTCGTCGTGCCCTTCACCATCGCCTGCGGCGAGTGCTTCATGTGCCGCCGAGGGCTGCAGTCGCAGTGCGAGACGACGCAGGTCACCGAGTACGGCTCGGGAGCGGCGCTCTTCGGCTACACGAAGATGTACGGCCAGGTCCCCGGAGGGCAGGCCGAGCTGCTCCGCGTTCCGCTGGCCGACTACAACACGATCGTCGTCGGCACGGACCTGCCGGACGAGCGCTACCTCTTCCTCAGCGACATCGTGCCCACCGCCTGGCAGGGCGTGGAGTACGCGCAGGTGCCCGACGGCGGGACCCTGGTCGTCTTCGGACTCGGCCCGGTCGGTCAGTTCGCGGCGCGGATCGGCGCCCACCGCGGCTACCGCGTCCTCGCCGTGGAGCCCGTCGCCGAGCGGCGTGCGATGGCCGAGCGGTACGGCGTGGAGACGTTCGACCTGTCCGACGACATCGCCGCGCAGCTGCGCGACCTCACGGACGGGCGCGGTCCCGACTCCGTCGTCGACGCGGTCGGCATGGAGGCGCACGGCTCGCCGGTCGGCTCGTTCGCTCAGTCGATGGCGGGGCTCCTGCCCGACCCGATCGCCCGCAAGGCGATGGACACGGTCGGCGTCGATCGCCTCGCCGCGGTCCACGCGTCCCTCGACCTGGTCCGCCGCGGCGGCACCGTCTCGCTGAGCGGGGTCTACGGCGGAGAGGCCGACCCGATGCCGCTGAAGTCGATGTTCGACAAGCAGGTGACGGTGCGGATGGGCCAGTGCAACGTGAAGCGCTGGATCGACGACCTGCTGCCGCTGGTGGAGGACTCCTCCGATCCGCTCGGCGTGATGGACCTCGTGACCCACCGGGCGCCGCTCGAGGACGCTCCGGCCCTCTACGAGACCTTCCAGAAGAAGGAGGACGGCTGCATCAAGGTCGTCCTGCACCCCTAGCCGGGGAACAGCGAAGGCGGCGCCCCCCGAGGGGAGCGCCGCCTTCGCGGTACTGCCGAGACCTACTTGAAGACGTCCTTGACGTCCTCGCCGGCCTTCTTGGCCGAGGCCGCGGCCTGGTCCTTCTGGCCTTCGGCCTTCAGGCTGTCGTCGTTCTTGTGGTCGCCCAGGGCTTCCTTCGCCTTGCCGGCGATGTCCTGAGCGGCGTTCTTGATCTTGTCATCGAGCCCCATGGTGGTGCCTCCTTCGCTGATCGTTGGCACGACCGTAGGGCCGGGAACTGCCCGCTTCCTGGGAGCGGGAAGGGGCTTGCCCGGGCGCACGCTGGACTGCCATGATTCGCGCCCTCGACCGGTGCCGGCCGGTCGCGGGCGCGGGATCAGGTCGCCGGGGTGGCGGACTCGGACGGAGCGGACTGCGAGGGCGCGTTCGTGGGCGTCTGCGACGATCCGTCGTCGGCGCTGGTGGGCACCGCGCTCCCCGACTGGTTCGGCGTCTGGGCGTCGCCGGTGCAGCCGGCCAGCAGGCCGATCGTCAGGGCGGAGGCGCCGAGCGCCCCGAGGACCCGTGCGGCGCTCACTTGCCCGTCACCGCGTCCTGGACGGCCCCCACTGCCTTCTCGACGATGTTCGGCTTCGGGTCGGTGCCGTAGAGGCGCTCGTCGGGCTGCGTGGGCGGGGGCATCGGGACGTTGCCGCCGGGCTCGGCGACCCGGTAGCTGAACTCTCCCTTGCCGTCCGGGGTCGGGCCCGAGGCCCAGCTGCCCTCGGAGGCCGCCGCTCCGTCCGAGAAGTTGATGTACTCGTACGACACGGAGCGCTCCTCCTTCGAGATCGGGAAGTTCGAGGGCACGGGCAGGTCCTCCCGGCCCTCCGCGCGCAGCTCGGCGGCCGCCGCGATCCACTGGTTCTGGTGCATGGTGTCGCGGGCCAGGAGGAACGACAGGAGGTCGCGCACGCCGTGGTCGTCGGTCATGTGGTAGAGCCGCGCGACCTGGAGCCGGCCCTGCATCTCCGCGTTCGCGTTGGCGGTGAAGTCGGCCAGCAGGTTGCCGCTGGCGGTGATGTAGGAGCCCTGCCACGGGTTGCCCATGCTGTCGACGGGGCGCGCGCCGGCGCCGGCCACGATGGCGTGCTGCACGTCGGAGCCGCCGATGACCGCCGCGAGCACGGGGTCCTTCTTCATCGCGTCCTCGGACTGCTCGACCGGGGCCTTCTCGAGCAGCTGGGCGATCATCACGGCGATCATCTCGACGTGGCCGAACTCCTCGGCGCCGATGCCGAAGAGCAGGTCCCGGTACTTGCCCGGGTCGTGGGCGTTCCAGGCCTGGAAGCCGTACTGCATCGCCACGGTGATCTCGCCGTACTGGCCGCCGAGCACCTCCTGGAAGCGGCGGGCGAAGACCGCGTCGGGCTTCGAGGGCGTGGACGTGAACTGGAGTTCCTGACGGTGGAAGAACATGACTGGTTGCCTTTCCGGGGTAGCCGGGCGGATCCGGGTGCGGACGGCCGATGTCTGTCCTCTCGACGGTAGGGAGCCCTGTTCGCGGGTCAGAAGGGGCTTGACGCGGTGGCGGAGCAGTCGATCCACGGGCCCTCGGGACCCGCCCTCGTGGGCGCGGGATGCTAGCCCCAACAGGGGGTCAGCCGCTATGCCCTTCCCGGTACTCGAGGGCCCGAACAGACTGGCGACGCCGGCACGCTTTCATTCCCCACTCGATCCTGGAAGGGACAGACGATGTCGAACATCGATCCCGCTTCACCTCCGTTCGGAGACGGCGCCGCGAACTTCGGCGCGACCGAGACCCCCATCGACAGCGGGGCGCACGTCGCCTCCACGGACACCTCCTCCGGCTCCTCCTCGGGCGGCACGGCCGACTCCGCGAAGGAGAAGGCGAGCGCCGCGGCGGGCACCGCCAAGGACCAGGCCGGCGCCGTCGCCGGCGACGCCAAGCAGGCCGCGAGCGAGGTGCTCTCGACCGGCAAGGACGAGGCCGCCAACGTGGTCCAGGAGGCCAAGGTCCAGGTCAAGGACCTCTACGACCAGAGCCGCACCCAGCTCACCGAGCAGGCCCACGCCCAGAAGGAGAACGCCGCCAAGGGCGCCCGCGCCTTCAGCGACGACCTGACCGCGCTGGCCAACGGCGAGGGCGGCAGCGACAACGCGGCGGCGAAGCTCGTCTCCCAGGCGGCCACCCGCGTGCAGGGTGTGGCCTCGTGGCTCGAGAACCGCGACCCGTCCGAGCTCCTCGACGACGTCCGCGCGTTCGCCCGCCGCCGCCCGGGTGCCTTCATCCTCATCGCCGCGGCGACGGGACTCGTCGGCGGACGCCTCATCCGCGCCCTCACCGCCGAGGCGAAGGACGAGAAGGAGGCGACGAGCACCCGCACCGACGGGCCCGAGTTCGACGCCCCCGCCTCGACCACCGCGTACTCCGACGCCTCCGCGTACGACGCGCCCGTCGCGTCCGCCTACGGCACCGTCGGCTCGAGCTCCCTCGAGCGCGACTACGCGCCGACCGAGCCCGTCGCCGACCCGCTCGACGGCGGCTTCCCGAACGGCGGCCGGCTGTGACCGACCCGACGGGCGTCCACCGCTCGACGGAGACGCCCGACCAGCGGGCCGGGTCGACGTCGCTGGGCGATCTGCTCGGCGAGGTGTCCCGCGACCTCTCCACCCTGATCCGCCAGGAGATGGCCCTCGCCAAGGCCGAGCTCAAGGAGTCCGCCGGGAAGGCGGGCAAGGGAGCGGGCCTCCTCGGCGGGGCGGGCTACGCCGCGCTGATGGCCGTGCTCTTCCTCTCGATCGCCCTCTGGTGGGGCCTGGGCACTCTGATCGGCAACGGCTGGTCCGGAGTGGTCGTGGCCGTCGTCTGGGCGATCGTGGCCGCGATCCTCTACGCGGTGGGCCGCAAGAGCCTGAAGCAGGTCGACGGCGCTCCCGAGACGATCGACTCCCTCAAGAAGATTCCCGACACCCTCAAGCCGAACGGGGCAGGACGATGACGTACGACGCAGGACAGAACAAGACACCCGAGGAGATCCGGGCGGACATCGAGCGCACGCGCCTCGAGCTGGGCGGGGACGTCGACGCGCTGGCCGAGAAGGTCAGCCCGTCCGCCATCGCGCAGCGTCAGACCGACAAGGTCAAGTCGGCCGTGGGCTCCGTCCGCGACCGCGTGATGGGCTCGGCGCACGACGCCTCCGACTCGCTCTCGAGCGGTGCGGGCTCGGCGAAGGCCAAGGCCGAGGGCAACCCGTTCGCCGTGGGGCTCATCGCCCTCGGCGCCGGACTCCTCGTCGCCTCGCTCATCCCCGCCTCCAGCAAGGAGAAGGAGGCGGCGAGCCGCGTCAAGGAGCAGGCCCAGCCGGTCGTCGACAAGGTGACCGACGCGGCCAAGGAGGCGGCGAGCGAGCTCCGCGAGCCCGCGCAGCAGGCCTTCGCCTCCGTCAAGGAGACCGCGACCGACGCCGCGCAGAACGTCAAGGAGGCGGGCACCTCCGCCACCGACGACGTGAAGGACTCGGCCCGCGAGGCCAAGCACGCCGTCCAGGAGGACGTGCAGCACTGATCCGTCGGCGCTGACAGGGCGGTGGGCCTCCGGGCCCGCCGCCCTGCGTCGTGCCGCCGGGAATACACCGCCGCCCGCGCTCCTTGCCCTCCGTATGCGATCGATCGTCTACTCCCGCACCGGTGACTCCTCCGTCCTCTCCCTCGTCGACCGGGAGGAGCGGGCGCCGGGCGCCGGCGAGGTCCGCGTCCGCGTCCTGGCGTCGGGCGTGAATCCCACCGACTGGAAGGCGCGCGCCGACGGCGACCTCGCGTTCGACGAGGTCGTGCCGAACCAGGACGGCGCCGGTGTCGTCGAGGCGCTGGGCGAGGGCGTCGAGGGCCTGGCCGTCGGCGACCGGGTCTGGATGTACCTCTCCGCGCACCGCCGCCCCACCGGCACCGCGCAGGAGTCGGCGGTGCTCGCCGCCGAGCACGTCGTGCGCCTGCCCGAGGGTGTCGGCACCGACGTCGCCGCGAGCCTCGGCGTCCCCGCGATGACCGCCCACCGCGCCCTCACCGTGCACGAGCACGGCCCCTCCCGCCTCGCGCCCGGTGCCCTCGCCGGCCGCACCGTCCTGGTCCAGGGCGGCGCCGGAGCCGTCGGGCACGCCGCGATCCAGCTCGCGGTCTGGGCCGGGGCGACCGTCATCGCGACGGTGAGCAGCGACTCCAAGGAGCGGCTCGCCCGCGCGGCCGGCGCGCAGCACGTGCTGCAGTACCCGGACGACGCGCTCGCCGACCGGATTCGCGAGCTCGCCCCCGAGGGCGTCCAGCACGTGGTCGAGGTCGCCCCGGCTCAGAACGCCGCGCTCGACGTCGAGGTGCTCGCCAACCACGGCAGCATCGGGTACTACGCGAACAACAACGGCGACGAGTTCACCGTGCCGATCGTCGCGAGCTTCGCGAAGAACGCCCGGTGGCAGGGCCTGCTGCTCTACACCGTGGGCGAGGAGGCGCTGCAGGCCGCGGCCGAGGACATCACCGCGGCGCTCGTCGACGGCGCGCTCCCGGTGGGCGAGGAGGCGGGCCTCCCGCTGACCTGGTTCCCGCTCGAGGAGACCGCGGCCGCCCACGACGCGGTCGAGGAGGGCGCGACGGGCAAGGTGCTCATCCGCGTCGCCGACTGACCGGGAGGGCTCGCCTCCGATCGACGACCGGCCGGATCATCCCCGGAGCGGGGGCGAGCCCGGGACGGTCGAGCGGTCGGCCAGGCCGGCCACGAGCTCGGCGAGCGCCTCCTCGGCCGTGCGGGTCGGCGCCCAGCCGAGCTCGGCGCGGGCGCGCTCGGTCGACATCACCGGGACGTTGCCCGCGATGTCGAGCCAGCCCGCGTCGGTGCGCTGCAGGCGCAGGTGCCAGGTCGCGGTGACGACGGAGCGGAGCAGCCCGAACGGCACCGTGACCAGGCGGGCGCCGAAGGCGTGCGCCAGCCGCTCCGGAGTGAGGACCGGCTCGGCCGCGATGTTGAAGGCCCCGCCGGCGCGCCGGTCGAGCGCGCGCCAGAAGGCGTCGGCCACGTCGTCGGCGTGCACGCCCTGGAAGACGATGCTCCGCGGCAGCGGCAGGACCGGGATCCGGACCGCCTTCAGCCACCGCGTCGGGTAGTGGGGACCGGCGAAGAGCCCGGCGATCTCCGTCGCCGCTCCGCGCTGGAAGACGAGCCCCGGGCGCAGGCGTGTGACGACGATCTCGGGGTGCCGCTCCTCGAAGGCGTCGAGCTGCCGCTCGTTCGCGGCCTTGTGGCGGCTGTAGGTCGAGGTGTGCAGGCCGCCCGTGGGCCAGTCCTCGGTCACCCGGATCGACTTCGGCGCGGCGCTGTAGGCACCCACGGACGAGGCGACGGCGACCTGGCCGACTCCCGCGGCGGCGACCGCCTCGAGCACGGCCGCGGTGCCTCCGACGTCGACCAGCCGCTGGAACGGCTCGTCGTGGCTGGGCTGCAGCGCCCAGGCGAGGTGCACGACGGCGTCGACGCCGGCGAAGGCCTCGCGGAGCCGCCGCGGGGCGACGCTCGACGCGAGGTCGATCTCGACCCAGCGCACGTCGCGGTACTCCTCCGAGCGGAGCCGAGGGGCCCGGCGGGCGATGCCCACGACCTCCTCCACCCCGGCCTCGCCGTGCAGGCGCCGCAGCAGCGCCGTCCCCAGGTTGCCGGTCGCCCCGACGATAGCGATCCGCATGGCGTCATCCCTCCGGGAGCGGCGCACGCCGACCCCCTCCTCCGAGGCTAGGCAGGGGCGCCGCCGCGGAGGAGCCGCTTGACAGCGGGCACGACCGGACGCTCGGCGGGGACCGCCGGCGGCCGGCGGGGTGAACGCTCCTCCCCAGGGTGGATGCGGCCTAGACCACGGCGCGAGCGGGCGCATCCCCCCGCGCGGCCGGCCGCCGATCCCTAGCCTGGGACGATGCTGCCGACACCGCCCCGCCGCGTCCTCCCCGTGCGACACGAGGTCGAGGGCGTCACGCTGCGGACGGTCGACACCGGTCCGGCCGGAGCGGGCGCGGTGTTCGTCCTGATCCACGGGATCGGGATGTCGCACCACACCTTCTCGCCGCTCGCCGCCCGCCTGAAGCGGCACGGCCGGGTGATCGGCGTCGACCTCGCCGGCTTCGGCGCGAACGCGCGCCCGCGGCGGAGGGTCGGCCTCGAGGACCACGCGCGGCAGGTCGAGCAGGTCCTCCGCGGACTGGGCGTCTCGTGCGCGGTCGTCGTCGGGCACTCGATGGGGTCGCAGGTGGCGGTCGAACTGGGGCTGCGCGCGCCCGGCCTGGTCGACGGCGCGGTGCTCATCGGGCCGGTGGTGGATCCGCAGCGGCCCGGAGCGGTCCGCCAGGGGCTCGCGCTGCTGCGGGACTGCCTCGGCGAGCCGGTGGGCGTCGACGCGATCCTGCTGGCCGACTACCTGCGCGGCGGCCTGCGCTGGTACCTGCGCCAGCTGCCCGAGATGCTGCGGCATCCGGTGCAGGATCGCGTCGCCCGGCTGGAGGTGCCGGTCCTCGTCGCCCGCGGCCGCGACGATCCGATCGCCACCCGCGACTGGTGCGAGCGGCTCACGGCCCACGCGCGCGAGGGGCGGCTCGTCGAATTCGCCGGCTCGCGCCACGTCGTCCCCCGCACCGACCCCGGAGCGCTCGCCCGCGAGATCCTCCGCTTCGCCGCTGCCCTCGGCGAGAGGCCCGCCGCCCCGCTGCCCCTCCGGTCGGAGCCGGCCGCATGAGCCGGCTCCGGCGCCTGGTGCGCGACGCCGTCTGGTGGATCCGCGACTACGCCTACGCCGTCGCCTGGCAGGTGCGCGGCGTCCTCTCGCGCCGCGCCCCGGACGACTACCTCGACGGCGACCGGCGGCCCGTCGTGGTCCTCCCGGGGATCTGGGAGACCTGGTCCTTCCTCCGCCCGATCATCGATCCGCTGCACGAGCGCGGGCACCCTCTCCACGTGCTGACGAGCCTCGGCCGCAACGGCCGCCCGGTCGCCCGGACGGCCGAGGACGTGGCCGC
Organism: Rathayibacter sp. AY2B7; assembly: GCF_002931635.1. NCBI lineage: Bacteria > Bacillati > Actinomycetota > Actinomycetes > Micrococcales > Microbacteriaceae > Rathayibacter > Rathayibacter sp. AY2B7. The sequence continues at coordinate 26,031 of NZ_PSUC01000017.1, forward strand.
CTACCTCGCCGAGCACGGGCTCCGCGACGTGGTGATCGTCGCCCACAGCAAGGGCGGACTGATCGGCAAGTACGTGATGACCGAGCTCGACCCGGACGGCCGGGTCGACCGGATGGTCGCCGTGGCGACCCCGTTCGGCGGCTCCCGCTACGCGCCCTACCTGGTCCTCCGGAGCCTGCGCGCCTTCTCGCCGCGCGACGCCACGACCCTGCTGCTGTCGAGCCGCGCCGGAGCGAACGCGCGGATCACGTCCGTGTTCGGCCTCTTCGATCCGCACATCCCCGAGGGCAGCATGCTCGAGGGCGCGGTCAACGTCCGGATCGAGACCGGCGGGCACTTCCGCATCCTGAGCGACCCCGAGACGCTCACCGCGGTCGTCACGGCGGTCTCGGCGGAGGAGCGCGCCGACGGAGAGGCGCCCTGACGACGGCGGAACCCCTGGCGACTCCGCAGCAACCCGCGTCGCCGCGGCGGAACACCCTGTCGCCTCCGGCCCGCGAGGCGGAGCGTGGAGTCATGCCCGCCTCCTCCACCGGCCCGACCGAGCTCCTCCTCGTCCGTCACGGCGAGAGCCTCGCCAACATCGCGGCGAGCGCCGCCGAGGCCTCGGGGGCGCACGAGATCGCCGTCGACCGCCGCGACCCCGACGTCGAGCTCTCCCCCGCCGGCGAGGAGCAGGCGCGCGCGCGGCCGCTGGCTGGCCGAGGAGGCGCGGCCCGCCTCCGCCTGGACGTCGCCCTACCGCCGCGCCTCCGCGACCGCGCGCCTCGCCCTCGGCGAGGCCCACATCGACGTGCGGCTGCGCCCCGACGAGCGCCTGCGCGACCGCGACCTCGGCGTCACCGACCGCCTCACCTCCGCCGGCGTGCGGGCCCGGATGCCCGAGGAGGCGGCGCGGCGCGAGTGGCTCGGCAAGTTCTACTATCGGCCGCCGGGAGGCGAGGCCTGGACGGACCTCGCGCTCCGCGTCCGCGCCTTCGTCGACCACCTCGCTGTCGCCGCGCCTCCCGGGCCGGCGATCCTCTTCTGCCACGACGCGGTCGTCCTCGTCCTCCGCTACGTCCTCGAGGGCCTCTCCGAGCACGAGCTGCTCGACATCGGCGCCTCGACGCCCGTCGCCAACGGCTCCGTCACCCGTCTCGTCCGCGACGGCGACGCCTGGCGCCTCGAGCTCTTCAACCGCACGTCCCACCTCGAGCGCTCCGGCGCCCCCGTCACCCGGCACGACGACCGCGCGGCCGGAGAAGGAGACCCTCATGAGTGACCTCGTCTCCCGCGCCCTGCTCGAGCAGCGCCGGCCCCTCCCGGAGCCCGGAGGCTCGAAGCACTCCCGCGGCGACGTCGTCGTCGTCGGCGGCGCCCGCAAGACGCCCGGCGCCGCGATCCTCGCGGGGATCGCTGCGCTGCGAACCGGTGCGGGGCGCATCACGCTCTGCGTCGCCGAGTCGGTCGCGTCGGCCACCGCGGTCGCGCTGCCGGAGTGCGGAGTGGTCCCGCTCGCGGAGACGCGCACCGGCTCCGTCTCGGGCCGCGGGCTCGACGTCCTGGCCGGCGAGCTCTCCGCCGCCGACGTCGCCCTGATCGGACCCGGCCTGGACGACCCGCGCGCGACCGCCGCGACCCTCCGTGCCCTCGCTCCGCTCCTCGACGATGTGCCGGCCGTGCACCTCGACGCCTTCCCGCTCGGGGTCCTGCCCGGGCAGCGCCGTCTCGCGCGGAGGCTCGCGGGCCGGCTCCTGCTGACCCCGAACTCGGAGGAGGCGTCCCGGCTCCTCGGCGAGGAGGTCGACGACGTCGAGCGGGCCGCCCTCGCGGTCGCCGAGCGCTACGGCGCGGTGGTGAGCCTGTTCACCACCATCGCCTCGCCGGACGGCGACGCGGTGCGGATCGAGGGCGAGCACCCCGGGCTGGCCACCGCGGGCAGCGGCGACGTGCTCGCCGGAGCGACGGCGGGCCTGCGCGGGCGCGGCGTCGACCCGATGGGCGCGGCCGCCTGGGGCGCGTTCCTGCACACGGAGGCGGACACGCGCCTCTCCGCGCGGATCGGCCCGGCCGGGTACCTCGCGAGCGAGACCCCGGGGGAGTTCCCGCGCGTGCTGGCGGGCTGAGCGGGGCGGGTGCGCTGAGGACGGCAGTCGTTCCGAGGCGGGCCGGCGGTGCGAGCGCCCCGGACCGAGCCGGCGGCGTGAGCGGCGGCGATCACCGTGACCGCGGCGTCGACCTCAGTGCGCGACGTCGGCGACCGAGAACGCCACTCCCGGCGTGATCAGGATCGAGGTCTCGCGGGGCTCGCCCTCGCCCTGGTTCACCGTGATCCAGCGCGACGCGGAGCCGTCCAGGGCGCGGTCGATGCTCTCGCGCACCTCCGCGGCCGACGTCTCGCTCAGGCTGAACGGCGCTCCGCCGTAGATGATCTCGACGCGCTTCACAGCATGCTCTCCTCGCTCTGACGGGCGGTCCCGTGGGGCTCCTCGCTGATCCGCAGCCCGTGCGCCGTGTGCGAGTCGGCGAGCAGCTGTCGGATCCAGTCCGGGTTGATGTTCGGGGCACGGCCGCCGTGGTACTTGAAGCGCAACGGGATGGCGGGGTGCAGCCAGATCGAGGTGCGTCCGTCGCCGACCGCCTGCGAGTCCTTCCACGAGAAGTAGAAGGACTCGTTGCGCGCGAGCTTCGAGCCGATCACGATCTGCAGGTGCGCCAGCAGACGGTCGTCGAAGTCGGCCTCGAGGGTCGAGTCGTAGATCAGTCGCCCCATCAGGCGGTTCTCCGTTCGGGAAGTCGCCCGTCCGCGAAGGATCGGGCGGAGTCGTGAGTGTCGATCCTACCGGCGCCCCGGACGCTCACCAGGAGTCGTCCTCGCCGTGGAAGTGCGGGATCTCGGTGTCGACGGCGGAGAGGGGCCCGGCGCCGCCGTCCTCCTCGGCCACGGGGTGCGAGACGCCCAGGCGGGCCGTCTCGCGGGTGAAGCGCTCGACGAGCTCCTCGTCGAGCAGCTCCTCGGCTCCGTCGTCCTCGGACTCCGAGAACAGCTGGCTCGCCGGTCCGATCAGCAGCGCCGCCCGTCCGGGCCGGCCGGACTCCTGGCGGATCGGGATGTCGACCGTGATCGACCCCTTGGTGAGCGCCAGCGCCTCCGCGTAGGCCAGCAGTGACCGCGCGATGGCGGTACCCGTCAGCACGGAGCTGCCGGCGTAGTGGATGCGTTCCATGCCTAATTCCTACTCCTCGGGCGGCCGCCCGGTCAGCGGTTGCGCGGTCGAGGCGGGGAGCGCTAGCGCCGCGTCGATCCGGCGGTCGAGCGCATCGCGGACGGCCGGCCACTCGGCCGCGAGGATCGAGTGGACGGCCGTGTCGCGCCACGAGCCGTCGGCCCGCCGCTGGTCGTGGCGGAGCACCCCCTCGAACACGGCGCCGAGACGGAGGATCGCGGCCCGCGAGCGCGCGTTCACCGCATCCGCCTGGAGCTTCACCCGCTCGTAGCCGCTGTCGAAGGCGAGCCCGAGCACCAGCCGCTTCGCCTCCGGGTTCACGACGGTGCCCCACGTCTCGGGCGCGTAGGCCGTCCAGCCGAGGTGGGCCGCCTCGCGCGTCTCGTCGAAGTCGGCCAGCGAGGTCGTGCCGACGACGCGCCCCTCCTGCAGCACAGCGAACGGCAGGCCCGTGCCCCAGGGGTAGTAGCGGTCGACGAAGGCGCGGAACTCCTCCGGGGTGCCGGGGAGGCCGGAGGGTCCTCCTCCGTAGCCGCCGGCGAACACCTCCGGACGCCCGATCGCCCGCCCGAGCGGCTCGACGTGCTCGGCGGCGAGCGGCTCGAGGACGATCGAGCGGCCGACGAGCGTGACGGGACCGGGGCGGCGGGGACTGCTCATGCGATCAGTGTGGGGCACCGTGCCAGCATGGCTCCATGAGCACCGCCGCGCTGTTCGAGTCCGCCGCCGCCGCCCTCGTCGGCCTGCTCGCGCAGGTGCGGGACGATCAGTGGGAGCAGCCGGGGCTCGGCGTCTGGGACGTCCGCGGCCTCGCGGGCCACGCGTCGCGGGCGGTGCTGACGGTCGAGGCGTACCTCCTCGCTCCGGAGCCGCCCGAGCCGACCATCGAGGATGCTCTCGACTACTACGCCGCGCTGGCCGGGAACGTCGCCGACCCCGCGGCGGTGGCGCGGCGCGGGGTCGAGGCGGGGCTGCTGCTCGGCGACAGGCCGGCTCGGGCACTGGCGGAGGCGGCGGGCCGCGCGGTCGAGCTGATCGCCGCTCAGCGTCCCGGCCGCCTCGTCGCAGTGGGCGGCCACGGGATCGAACTGGACGAGTACCTCCGGACCCGGCTGCTCGAGCTGGTCGTGCACACGCTCGACCTCTCGCGCGCCACCGGGATCCCGCACGTGCTGCCCGGCGAGGCCGTCGAGGCGTGCTGCGCGCTGACCGGCGGGCTGGCCGCTCGAGCCGGACGCGGCGAGGAGCTCCTGCTCGCGCTGAGCGGGCGGGAGCCCCTCGCCGCGAGGTTCTGGGTGGTGTGAGGGCGCCGGCCCCCGGCCGCGGGTTCTGCGCGGCGCCGGCCCTCGGGGCACCGGGTCCTCCGTGGTGAGGGCGCCGATCCTCAGGCCGCGGGTTCGGCGTGGTGCCGGCTCTCAGGCCACGGCGAGAGCGGCGACCGGCGACACCTTCGTGGCGCGGCGGGCGGGCAGCACGGCCGAGACGACCGTGATCACGACGCCGACCACGAGCACCGCCACCAGGATCGGCACCGGGACGGTCGGCGGGATCAGTCCGATGCCCGGCAGCGAGCCGAACACCGAGATCGCGCCGCACCAGCCGTACACGACGCCGAGCACGATGCCGAGGACAGCGGCAGCGATGATCATCTGCGCCGCCTCGAGCACCACCATCGACCGCACCTGCGAGCCGGTGAAGCCGAGCGCGCGGAGCAGGCCCAGCTCGCGCCGGCGCTGCAGCACGCTGAGCGACAGCGTGTTGACCATGCCGACGGCGGCCAGGACGACCGAGAAGCCGAGCAGGACGCTCATCACCGCGGTGCTCACCTGGATGAACTGCTCGAACGCCGCGATCACCTCGGGGTTCGTCTCACCCGAGCGCTCCATGATCGTGCCGAAGGTGGCGGCGGCGACCGCGAACATCGTGACCAGCGACACTCCGATGACCAGTCCGATGACGGCGCGGGCGCTGCGCGCCGGATTGCGGACGGCGTTGGCGGACGCCAGGCGGGCGACGGGGCCCCGGCCGAAGGCGCGGCCCACGAGGGCCGTGAGCGGAGGGAGCAGGACGGGCGCCCCGAGGATCACGCCGGTGAAGGACGCCATGCCTCCGACCAGCCCGAGGAGGACGCCGCCGGGGTTGGCGAGCCCGAGGACCACGCCGGCGGCGAGCAGCAGCGCGCCGATCACGACGAAGACGATCGCCGTGACGTTGCGGGCGGTGCGGCCGCGCAGCTCCTCGTAGCGGGGCTCGGCGGACGATCCGGCGGCCTGCGACGGCGCGACCGCGAGCACGCGGCGCGATCCGGACCACGAGGCGATGACCGTCGAGGCGACCACGGCGATCAGCGGCAGCACGAGGCCGGGCGAGACGAGCGGGTAGTCGACGCGGGGCAGGGTGCCGCTCCGGATGGCGAGCTCCGCGGCGAGCGCCACGAGAGCGACGCCGGCGACCAGGCCGATCGCCGCTCCGAGGAGCCCCTGCAGGAGGCCCGTGCGGACGATCCCGCTGCGCAGCGACCGGCCGGAGGCGCCGAGCAGGCGCAGCAGGGCGATCTCGCGGGTGCGCCCGGCGATGACGGTCGAGACCGCGTTGGCCGTGACGATCCCGCCCACGAACACCGCGATGCCGAAGAAGACGGCGCCGACCATCCCGAGCATGAGGGCGACCTGGCCGATGCCGTCGATGCCCGCTGCCGCGAAGGCCGCGACCATGTCGGCGATGACCTGCACCAGCACGGCGCCGAACGCCGCGGCGAGTGCGGCGACGGTGACGATGGCGCCCCCGCCCTGGCTCGAGCCCGTGCGCACGCCGCTCACGCCGCGCCCTCCATCGTGAGCATCGCGCGCGAGATCTCCTCGGCGCTCATCCCGCGGCGGTCGTCGACGACGGCCCCGTCGCGGAGGAAGACGATGCGGTCGGCGTAGGCCGCCGCGATCGGGTCGTGGGTGACCATCGCGATCGACTGGCCGTACTCGCGGGTGGAGGCGCGGAGCAGGCTGAGGACCTCACGACCGGTACGGGAGTCCAGGTTGCCGGTGGGCTCGTCGGCGAAGATCAGCTGCGGCCGGGTGGCGAGGGCGCGGGCGATCGCCACACGCTGCTGCTGCCCGCCCGAGAGCTCGTGGGGCCGGTGCGTGAGGCGCTCGCGGAGCCCGAGGGACTCGATCAGCCGGGCGATCCACTGCTCCTCGTCGCCGGTCACGGAGCGGCCGTCGAGCTCGAACGGGAGGCGGATGTTTCCGCGCACGTCGAGCGTGGGGACGAGGTTGAAGGCCTGGAAGACGAAGCCGACGCTGCGGCGGCGGAGCACGGTCAGCTCGGCGTCGCTCATCGAGGTGATCTCGGCGTCCCCGAGGAACACGCGGCCGGAGGAGGCGGTGTCGAGGCCTGCGAGGACGTGCATGAGCGTCGACTTACCGGATCCGCTGGGGCCCATCACCGCGGTGAACTCGCCCCGCTCGATCGAGAGGGTGACGTCGTCGAGGGCGACGACGGGCGGCGTGCTGCCGTAGAGCTTGCGCACGCCCTCGACGCGCGCCACGACGGAGGAGGTCTGGTTCTGCATGTCCTCGACGCTACGGAGGCACCCGTGTCGCCGGCGTCGTCCGCAGTGGCTCGCGGCGTCATCCCTCCGGCGGACCCGCAGTGGTCCTGCGGGGTCAGCGGGGCCGGAGCCCCGCCCGGCGGAGGGCGAGGGCCGCCAGCGCGGCGGTGACGGCCGGGTCGCCGGTCCGCCAGCCCGCGGCGGCGTCCGGGTGCGCGGCGAGGACCTCGCGGGGGGACGCCTGGGTGAGCGCGCGCAGGGCCAGCAGCTCGGTTCCGCCGCCCGTCGAGCCGAGGGCGCGCAGCTCGGCGGTCCGGCGGGCGAAGCGGAGCCGGGGCCGGAGCCAGAGCACGGCCAGGAGCAGGAGCGGGAGGCCCCCGACGGCGAGCCCGGCGACCACGGCCAGGGCGCTCGCGAGCTGCTGCTGGTCGCGTCCGGCGGCGGCCAGCACGGAGCCGGCCCCGCTCGCCTCGTCGAAGGGCGCGCGCACGGCGTCGCCGAGCAGCGGGATGCCGCCGAGGGTGGTCCCGGCGTCGCTCATGGTCGAGCCGAAGCCGCTGCCGGCGCTCTCGAGCCGACGGCCGATCTCGGCCAGGCCGGCGATCAGCGAGCCGACCGCGATCCCCGCGGCGATCGCCACGACGGCTACGCCGAGAGCGAGGGCGTCGGCCAGGATCTGCCGCGCGCGGACGGCCGGGAGGTCGGCGTAGATCTGCATGGGCCGATTATCCGGCGCGCTCGGCAGCGGTCGTGTTCACAACTCAGGAGGAATTCGTTCGGACCCGCCCCGATCCGCATGAATCCCTCGGCCCGAGGGCGTTCGTCCTGAGTTGTGAACACGATCGCCGGTCGCCGAGGCTTGCGACGTCCCTCCACAGTCGAATCGGATGGCCCGGTCGTCCCGGCACGGGCAGGAGGCCCTCCCCGAACGGCGGTCGGGCGCCAGGCTCGCCGTGTGGATCTCGATCGCCTGCTGTCCCTCCACGGCGGAGTCTCCTCGCGGCCGGTCCTGCTCGCCGCCGGCGCGACTGCTCGCGGCCTCACGGCAGCGGTCGCGGACGGCCGCTTGGTCCGTGGCCGGAGCGGCCGGTACGCCTCGCCGAACCTTCCTCCGGAGGCCCTCACCGCCTTCCGGCTCGGAGGCCGCCTCGCCGCGACCGATGCGGCTCGCTCCCACGGGCTCTGGGTTCTGCGCTCGCCTCGGCTGCACGTGCACGTCGGGCCGAACGCCGGTCGGCTCACCGTTCCCCGCGGCGTCCGCCTGCACTGGGACCCGGCCTGGCCCGACGACGAGCCGCTGCGGGTGTCCGTCCCGCACGCACTGCTGCAGCTGGGTCGCACCCTCGGCGACGAGGACCTGCTGGTCGCGCTCGAGTCGGCGCTCGAGAAGCGCCTCCTCGGGCCCGACGACCTCGCCGAGCTGCGGGCGGCCTGCCCGCAGCGGCTCCAGGCGCTCCTCGCGTTCGCCCGCGACGACTCGGGCAGCGGCGTCGAGACCCTGGCCCGGTGGCGCCTGCATTCGATCGGGGTCGAGTGCTCGACCCAGGTCCGGATCCCCGGGGTCGGGCGCGTCGATCTGCTGATCGGCTCGAGCCTGATCGTCGAGCTCGACGGCAGATCGACGCACGACTTCGAGAACGATCGCCGCCGCGATCTGTTCGCCACGGTCGACGGCTGCGTCACCCTCCGCTTCTCGGCGACCCAGGTGCTCACGCAGTGGACGGAGGTCGAGCGGGCGATCCTCGTGGCGATCGACCGCGGGCTGCACCGCCTCTAGTCGAGGAGGTCGTGCAGCACGACGACCTGCTCGCGCTCCGGCCCGACGCCGATCGCCGAGAACCGGGCGCCGCTCATCGCCTCGAGCGCGCGCACGTAGTCCTGCGCGGTCTGCGGCAGGTCCGAGAACTCGCGGCAGCCGGAGATGTCCTCCTGCCAGCCGGGGAACTCCTCGTAGATCGGCTTCGCGTGGTGGAAGTCGCTCTGCGAGACCGGGACCTCGTCGTGGCGCACGCCGTCGACGTCGTAGGCGACGCAGACGGGGATGGTCTCGAGGCCCGAGAGCACGTCGAGCTTGGTGAGGACGAAGTCGGTGACCCCGTTGATCCGCGCCGAGTAGCGGGCGATCGGGGCGTCGTACCAGCCGCAGCGGCGCGGGCGGCCGGTCGTGGTGCCGAACTCGAAGCCCTGCCGGCGGAGGTACTCGCCCCACTCGTCGAAGAGCTCGGTCGGGAACGGGCCGGCCCCGACGCGGGTCGTGTACGCCTTGATGACCGCGATGACGCGGTCGATGCGGTTCGGTGCGACTCCGGAGCCGGTGGCCGCTCCTCCCGAGGTCGCGTTGGAGGAGGTGACGAACGGGTAGGTGCCGTGGTCGACGTCGAGCATCGTGGCCTGGCCGGCCTCGAACAGCACCGTCCTGCCGGCGTCGAGCGCCTGCGAGAGGATCAGCGACGTGTCGGCGACCATCGGGCGGAGGCGCTCGGTGTACTGCAGCAGGTCCTCCAGCACCTGCTCGACCAGGATCGCGCGGCGGTTGTAGACCTTCACCAGCAGGTGGTTCTTCTGGTCGAGGGCGCCCTCGACCTTCTGGCGGAGGATGTTCTCGTCGAAGAGGTCCTGGATGCGGATGCCGACGCGGTTGATCTTGTCGGCGTACGCCGGGCCGATGCCGCGGCCGGTGGTGCCGATCTGGCGCTTGCCGAGGAAGCGCTCCGTCACCTTGTCGAGGGTGCGGTGGTAGCTGGTGATGACGTGTGCGTTGGCGCTGACGAGCAGCTTCGACACGTCGACCCCGCGCGCGCTCAGCGCCTCGAGCTCGTGGAACAGCACCTCGATGTCGACGACGACGCCGTTCGCGATGACCGGGACGACGCCCGGGGTGAGGATGCCGGAGGGGAGCAGGTGCAGGGCGTACTTCTCGTCGCCCACCACGACCGTGTGCCCGGCGTTGTTGCCGCCGTTGAACTTCACGACGTAGTCGACGCGGCTGCCGAGGAGGTCGGTGGCGCGTCCCTTGCCCTCGTCGCCCCACTGGGCGCCGGTGATGACGATTGCTGGCATGGCGTGTCCTTCTCGACGGGAGGGGCGGGGGTGGGCGGGTGCGGCGCGGCAGTCGTGCCGCCTCCGCGCGACCAGCCGCTCGATTCTAGCGGAGGCGCCGGAGGACGGCTCCTGCGCTCGAGGTCGACCCGGCGGACTCTTTCGCCGCGGGCCGGCCCCGCGGACTCCCCTCGGCTCCGCGTCGGTCCCGCGGACGCATCGCCGAGCAATGCTCTCGATCCCGTCATGCGCAGTTCACACGCGGCGCATAGATTCGAGGACGTTCACACTCCACTCATCACGCGAACAGGACCACGATGCGCAGACTCCGCGCCGCAAGCCTCCTCGCCGTCGTCGCACTCGGAACCGCCACCGCCGCTCCGATCGCCTCGGCCGCCCCTCTCGACGACGGCGTCGAGCTCACCCTGGTGTCGACGACCGACACGCACGGACACGTCTACGACTGGGACTACTTCGCGAACGCGCCGTACCCGGCCGACGGCGCGCTCGGCCTCACCCGCGTCGCGACCGAGGTCGACCGCCTCCGCGCCGAGAAGGGCGAGGAGTCCGTGCTCGTCATGGACAACGGCGACGCGATCCAGGGCACGCCGCTCACCTACTACTACGGCCTCGGCGACGGCGCCGCGGGCGTCCTCTCCGGCGAGACGACGCACCCGATGGCCACCGCGTTCAACACCATCGGCTACGACGCGCAGGTCGTCGGCAACCACGAGTACAACTACGGGCTCGACATGCTCGGCGCCTACGAGGGCGATCTGAACGCCCCGCTGCTGGGCGCGAACGTCGTCGACGTCGCCACCGGCAAGCCGTACCACGACCCCTACACGCTGATCGAGCGCGAGATCGACGGGAAGACGGTCACCGTCGGCGTCCTCGGCCTCGTCACCCCCGGCGTCCGCGTCTGGGACAAGCAGTACGTCGACGGCGTCCTCGAGTTCCAGGACATGGTCGCCGCCGCGAAGCAGTGGGTCCCGATCGTGCAGGAGCAGGCCGACGTGGTCGTCGTCCTCGCGCACACCGGCCAGGGCACGGTGCCGGACGCCGAGTACGACGCCGCCGACCTCAACGAGGACGTCGTCAACAACATCGCGACGCAGGTCCCCGGCATCGACGTGGTCGTCGCCGGCCACAGCCACAAGGACCTGCCGCAGACGCTGTTCACCAACGTCGCCGGCGAGCAGGTGCTCGTCACCCAGCCCGAGTTCTGGGCGCAGGGCCTCACCGAGGTCACCCTGAACCTGGTGCCGGACGCCGCGGGCGGCCTCGAGGTCGACTGGTCGGCCGGGAACGCGCCCGTCACGCAGCCCGTCTACGCGAAGGACATCGCCGAGGAGTCGCCCGCACTGGTCGACGCCCTCGCCGAGCAGCACGCCGCCACGATCGAGTACGTGAACACCCCCGTCGCCGACTCGGTCGAGGAGCTCTCGGCCGCGACCTCGCGCTACGAGGACACCCCGATCATCGACTTCATCAACACCGTGCAGGCCGAGACCGTCGAGACGGCTCTCGAGGGCACCGAGTGGGCCGACCTGCCGGTGATCTCGCAGGCGTCGCCGTTCTCGCGCACCGCCGTCTTCCCGAAGGGACAGGTCAGCATCCGCGACATCGCGGGCCTGTACATCTACGAGAACACCCTCCGCGGAGTGGAGCTGACCGGAGCCGAGGTGCGCGACTACCTCGAGTTCTCGGCCCGCTACTTCGTGCAGACCGCCGAGGGCGCCGTGTTCGACCCCGAGACCGGCACCAACGCGACGACCGAGGACCGCCCCGACGGCATCCCGGACTACAACTACGACGCGATCTCGGGCCTGGACTACGTGATCGACGTCTCCCAGCCCGCCGGCTCGCGGATCCGCGGTCTCGCCCACGCCGACGGCACCCCCGTCGCCGACGACGAGCGCTTCGTGATGGCGGTCAACAACTACCGCCAGAGCGGCGGAGGCGCCTACCCGGCCGTCGCGCAGGCACCGCTCGTCTACGACGAGCGTCTCGAGATCCGCCAGCTCCTCATCGACTGGTCGACCGCCCGCGGCGTGATCGACCAGGCCGACTTCTACGACCCCAACTGGTCGCTGACGACGGAGCCCGCCGCCGAGGTCCCGGTCACCCCGGCGCCGACCGAGCCCGGCACCCCGACGGAGCAGCCCACCACCGCTCCGTCGCCGCACCCCACCACCACGGCGGCCCCCGTCGCGGGAGGCTCCGGCCCGGGCTCGCTCGCGAACACCGGCGCCGACGCGGCCGGCCTGATCGGCGGAGCCCTCGTGCTGCTGCTGTCGGGTCTCGCGCTGGTCGTCGCGCGACGCCGCCTCGCGGCCTAGCCGAGCAGGGCACGGGCGGCGGTCGGCGGGGTCTCCCGCCGACCGCCGTTCGTCGTTCCGGAGGATCGCAGGATGATCGGGCCGCGGACCGGCGGCTCAGTCCCCGCGGCGTCGCGACCGGCGGGCCCGCCAGGCCGAGAACGCCCCCGTGGACCAGAGCGCCCAGATCACCAGCAGGGGCTGGAAGACGAGCCGCACCGCGCGCGCCGCGTCCGTCTCGAGGCCGAACGCCGGCGTCCGCGTCACCAGCTGCGAGATGTTCCCCGGGAAGACCGCGACGAAGAACGCGGCCACTATGACTCCCACGATCACCCGCCACCGCACGAGCACGACGAGCGCGAGCCCGAGCGCGATCTCGACGACGCCCGACGCGACGACCACCAGGTCCGGGTCGGCCGGCAGCCACGGCGGGACCTGCGCCTGGAAGGCCTGACGCGCGACCGTCAGGTGCGCCGTGCCGGCCGTGACGAGCAGCAGGCCCAGGAGGATGCGGGCGAGAGTGCGCGGGAGGGAGCGGCGTCCTCCGTCGTGCGCTGTGGCGGCGGTCATGCCCCCAGTCTGCGCTCGGAGCCCGCTCGCGCCGACCGCGCGCGCGTTCCGGCGGCGCCCCGTATCCTCGTTACCGCCCCGTCCGCAGACCGTGAAACGAGTTCCATGAGCACCCTGCCCCGCCTGATGGCCTTCGACCTCGACGACACCCTCGCCGCCTCGAAGTCCCCCGTCGACCCGGCGATGGCCGACCTCTTCGTGAAGCTGCTCCAGGCCACCGAGGTGTGCATCATCTCGGGCGGCCAGATCGGCCAGTTCCGGATGCAGGTGCTCGACCGCCTCGAGGGCGCCGACCCCGAGGTCCTCGCGAAGCTGCACCTCATGCCCACCTGCGGCACGCAGTACTACCGGTACGAGAACGGCGACTGGGCGCAGATCTACGCCGAGAACCTCACCGAGGACGAGAAGTCGCGCGCGCTCGCCGCCGTCGAGGAGAAGGCGAAGGAGCTCGGCTACTGGGAGTCCGAGACCTGGGGCCCGATCCTCGAGGACCGCGACTCGCAGATCACCTTCTCGGCCCTCGGCCAGTCCGCGCCCGTCGAGGTCAAGCAGGCCTGGGACCCGGACGGCGAGAAGAAGAACACCCTCCGTGAGGCCGTGCAGGCCGTGCTCCCCGACCTCGAGGTCCGCTCCGGCGGCTCGACGTCGGTCGACATCACCCGCAAGGGCATCGACAAGGCGTACGGGATGAACAAGCTCACCGAGCTGACGGGCATCCCTCTCGACGACATGATCTTCGTCGGCGACCGCCTCGACCCGGACGGCAACGACTACCCCGTCAAGGCGATGGGCGTCGAGTGCTTCGCCGTCGAGGGCTGGCACGACACCGCCGCGTACCTCCGCTCCTACGGCCTGTAGCCGCTCCGCGCGCGAGACGTTCCGGGATCCCTTGCTGCGGCGGGGGATTCCGTGCATCCGAGGGTCGTCGCACGCCTCGGGCGCTGGACGTCGTGGGCGGTGCGCGTCCAGCTGCCGTCAGGCGTCGGCGCCCCCTCGCGGGTCCTGTGCACCCGCGCGTCCAGGCGCTGCGCAGGCGGGCACCGTCAGGCGTCCGGTGCTCCGTCGGGGCCTCGGGCGCAGCGCGTCCGGGCTCGGCCGGTTCGGGGGTCTGCGCGTCCGGGCCCTGCGCGTCCCGGCCGCTGTCAGACGTCCTCGTTCAACGATCCGGACGCCGTGCCGTCGAGGGCGAGGCGGAGCCGTTTCGGCAGGTTCGCGACCACGATCGCGTGCGACTCCTCGATGAGCTCGAGCACCAGCTCGGGCTCGACGGTCCCGCCGGCGTCGACGGTCACCCAGTGCTTCTTGTTCAGGTGGTAGCCGGGCTCGATCCCGTCGACCCCCGCGACCAGGTGCACCACGTTCTCGGGCAGCGCCTTCACACTCACGACCGGCCGCCCGAACCGCTCCGACTCGAGCGCGAACACCTTCCCCGCGACCTTCCACACCCGGATCCCCTCCCCGAACGGGAACCCCGCCTCCGCTCCCGGAAGCCCTTCGAGAAGCCGCTCCACCGCCCCGCCGTCCATCCCCCCATCCTGCCGCAGGCCCCGCGTGCCGCCTCGACCACCCGCCACCCGAGGCCGGCCTCGCGCCGAACCACGTCCCACGTCCAGGGCCCGAAGCGGCTCGCGCCGAAGGCGCGGCCCGACCCTCCAGCACCCGCACCACGCTCGTGCCGCAACCACGGCCCGGCTCCTCCACCCCGACCCGGCTCGTGCCGCAGGCACGGCCCCCGTAGTCCCCCCGACCCGGCTCGTGCCGCAGGCACGGCTCCGCGGAGGAGGTCGAGGCCGCGGTGGTAGCCGACGCGGGCGTAGGCGTAGGAGGGGAGGGCCGCGTCGATGCCCCAGACGCTGTCGGCGAGCA
>NZ_PSUC01000170.1:0-4018 GCF_002931635.1 Rathayibacter sp. AY2B7
CACGCGGGCATCGCGGACCCGGTCGCGGCCCTCGCACTCGGAGCGCAGCCCCCGCTGAGCCTGCTGCTGGTGCAGGGGCGCCCGACGGTGCGGGAGGGACGGCTGGTGAACGCGGACGAGGACGGGATCGCCCGCGAGGTCGCCCGGGCGAGCACGGAGCTGGCGTCGCGCGTCTGAGCTGCGGCAGCCGATCGGCGCTCAGCCCGTCGTCGTTCAGCCGGGCGGCGCTCAGCCCGTCGTCGTTCAGCCGGGCGGCGCCTCCGCCGCGACGGTCGCGACCGGGGCGGCGTCCGGGTGCAGGAGCCGCCAGATCCGGTCGCGGGAGAGCGGCAGCTCGGTCGGCCGCACGCCGATCGCGTCGCGGACGGCGTTGGCGAGTGCGGGGGCGACCGGGTTGTAGGGCGCCTCGCTCATCGACTTCGCGCCGAACGGCCCGAGCTCGTCGGCGGTGTCCGCGAAGAGCACCTCGGTCTCGGGCACGTCCGCCATCTGCGGGATGTGGTAGTTCCGGAGGATCGCCGTGGTCACGGTGCCCTCGCCGTCGAGGATCACCTCCTCGTACAGCGCCGAGCCGATCGCCTGCGCCACTCCGCCCTCGACCTGCCCGCGGCACTGCGCCGGGTTGATCACGAAGCCGGCGTCGGCCGCCTGCACCGACTGCAGGATCCGCACCTCGCCCGTCGGCTCGTGCACCGCGACGCGGAAGCCCTGGACGTTGAACGCGAGCGAGCGCTGAGCGCCGTCCTCGCTCCCGGTCGCGGTGACCGGTCCGCCGGCCGCGCGGACCAGATCGGCGAACGCGACCCGGGTGCCGTCCGGAGCGAGCAGGCCCTCGTCGTCGGGCTCGAATGTCTCGTCGTGCCCGGTCAGCCGCTTGGCGAGCGCCTGCAGCTCGGCGAGGAGGCGCGTCGCGGCCGAGTGGACGGCCTTGCCCGCGACCACCGTGCCGGCGCTGCCGAACGCTCCGGTGTCGTAGCGGGCCGCGTCCGTGTCGGACTGGCGGATCCGCACCCGGTCGGCCGAGGCGCGGAAGGCGCTCGCGACCAGCTGCGTGTGCACGGTGGTCGTCCCGTTGCCGAACTCGGCCGTGCCGACGCCGATGGTCAGCACTCCCTCAGCATCGACGGTGACGGTCGCCTCCGAGAAGTGGCCCCGCGGTGGGATGGTGGCGATCATCGCCAGTGCCGTGCCCTGCCCTGTCCGCCACCCCGGTCCGTCGGGGGCGGGGGAGCCGCCGCCGTCGGCCAGAGCCGCCTCGGTGAGGTCGAGGCACTGGTCGAGCCCGTAGGAGGCGAAGCCGATGTCGTCGCCCTCGACGTGCGTGACCACCAGCGGCTCGCCCGGGCGCACCGCGTTGATCCGCCGCAGCTCGAACGGGTCGATCCCGAGCTCGCGGGCGAGATCGTCCATCGCCGACTCGATGCCGAAGATCACCTGCCCGAGGCCGTAGCCGCGGAACGCCCCCGAGGGGAGGTTGTTCGTGTAGACGGCCTGCGCGTCGACGCGCTTGCTGGGCGCGCTGTAGACGGCGACCGACTCCGAGGTGCCGTGGAACATCACGCCGGGTCCGTGATTGCCGTAGGCGCCGGTGTCCGAGAGCACGTCCACGGCGAGGGCGGTCAGCCGTCCGTCGCGCCGGGCGCCGAGCGTGACGCCGACCCGCATCGGGTGTCGGCAGGGGGCCATCGTGAACTCGTCGCTCCGGGTGAACTCGAACTGCACGGGCCGGCCGGTGGCGAGCACGGCGAGGGCGACGACGTCCTCCGTCAGGATCTCCTGCTTGCCGCCGAAGCCGCCGCCCACCCGTGCCGTGAAGACGCGGACGGTGGACGGATCGCGGTCGAACAGGCGCGCGATCTCGTCGCGCACGAGGAAGGGCACCTGCGTCGAGGTCCGCAGCACCAGCTCTCCGCCCTCGAGCCAGCCGATGGTGCCGTGGGTCTCGAGAGCCGTGTGCGCGACCCGGGAGGTCGAGTATCGGCCCTCGACGACCACGTCGGCCTCGGCGAGTCCGGCGGCCACGTCGCCGTACTCTCCGTGGAGCTCCGCGACGACGTTCGCCTCCGGCCGGGCGATGCGCGAGGCGATCGGATCCTTGTCGGCGTGCAGGAGCGGCGCGCCGGGGGAGCGCGCCTCCTCCGGGTCGAAGACGGCGGGCAGCACCTCGTAGTCGACTTCGACGGCGCGGCAGGCCGCCTCCGCCTCGGCCACCGACTCCGCGACCACCACGGCCACGCGCTGCCCGCGGAACCGGACGACGGTGTCGAGCATGCGGGTGTCGTCCGGGTCGTCGAGCCGGGACTCGTGGCGGGCGGTGGAGTAGAGGACGTCCGGGACGTCCTCGGCGGTGAGGACCGCGACGACGCCCCGCATCGCGCGGGCGGCGGTCGTATCGATCGAGCGGATGCGCGCGTGGGCGTGCGGGCTCTGGACGACCTTCAGGTGCAGCAGGCCGGTGACGGCGACGTCGAGGGTGAACGGCTCGCGGCCCTGGACGATCCGCCGGCCGGCGGGCGCGCCGAGCGAGCGGCCGACCCGGGACTCCTCGGCCGACGGGCGACCGGTGCGGCGGACGGGGGTGAGACCCGACGGCGGGGCCGCGTGCCGTCCGCGGACCGGGGCCTCCGTGCGATCCGCTCCGGACGGCTCGGCCGCGTGCGCGCCGTGCCCGGACGCGCAGGCGCCCGTCACGGCCTCGCGGATGGGGCGGTAGCCCGTGCACCGGCAGAGGTTGCCCTTCATCAGCCGCTGCACGTCCTCGGCGCGGACTCCGTCGAGCGCCGTGGCCGTGACCACCATGCCGGCCGTGCAGAAGCCGCACTGGAACGCGCCGGCCTCGACGAACGCCTCCTGCACCGCGCTCGGCTCCTCGGGCGTGCCGAGGCCGGCCGCGGTCGTCACCTCGCGCCCCTCGACGCGGTGGGCGGGGTAGAGGCAGGAGTGGAACGGCGTCCCGTCGACGAGGACGGAGCAGGCGCCGCAGTCGCCGGCGTCGCACCCCTTCTTCACCTCGAAGTGCTCGTGGTCGCGGAGGAGGGTGCGCAGCACCTGGCCGGGGCGGGGGGAGGCGTCGACCGGCTCCCCGTTGACGGTGAACCTCATCGGGCGCCTCCGGCCAGCTCGGTGCGGATCTCCTCGGCGAGCACGCGGACGACGGCGTGGCGCCAGTCGGCGGCTCCGTGCGGGTCGGTGAACCAGGTCGCGACGCCGTCGACGGCCGCGGCGAGCTCGGCCGAGGAGGGAGCGGCGGCGAAGCGGAGCCGCTCCGGCCGGACGGTCGCCGCGGTGATCGTGAGCACGAACGCGCCGTCGGTGTCGAGGCGGCCGATGACGACGGCGCCGGAGCGTCCGAGAGGGGAGAGCGCCGTCTTGCGGAACGCGGTGCGCGCCCGGAGGGAGGAGAGCGGGATCTCGATCGAGCGGATGACGTCGTCCTGGGCCAGGGAAGTGGTCATGTTGCCGGTCACGAGCTCGGCGACCGGCACGGCGACGTCCGAGCCGTCGGCCCGCCAGACGAGGGCAGTGGCGTCGAGCGCGGCGGCGAGGCTGATCATCGGTCCTGCGGGCAGGGCGTTGGCGATGTTGCCGCCGACAGTGGCGACGTTCCAGATCTTGAAGGAGCCCAGCAGCGCCGTGCAGCACTGGAAGAAGAGCGGATGGGCGGTGTCGCCCGCGTCGGGCATCGCGGCGAGCTCGCTGAGCGTGCAGGTCGCCGCGATCGAGAGCCCGGCGTCCGTGCGCACGATCGGCTCCCACGCGAATCCCTGCAGGTCGAGGAGCTCGTCGAGGTGGTCGTGGGGGAGGGAGAACACCCAGGAGCCGCCTCCGATGACCGCTGAGCGCGGCCCGCGGCCCGCCAGCTCGGAGCGCTCGCGCACCACCCGGACGCGCTGGATCGTGTTCAGGTCCATGCCGCGCCTCCGTCCCGCACCGTCGGGCGCCCCTGCACCAGCAGCAGGCTCAGCGGGGGCTGCGCTCCGAGTGCGAGGGCCGCGACCGGGTCCGCGATGCCCGCGTG
>NZ_PSUC01000171.1:0-3983 GCF_002931635.1 Rathayibacter sp. AY2B7
GAACCCGGCCCCGCACCCCGACGCGGGGTCCCCGCCCCCGAACCCCTGATCCGAACAGGAGCGATGACATGGAGAATTCCTGCGTCCGCCCCCTCGACCTGGACGACGCCGTCGCCCTCGTCGGCATCCTCGCCGCCCTCCAGGCCCTCCTCGACAGCGGCGGCCTCCCCCCTGAGGAGGTCGAGGCCCTGCGCCACGGCCTCGAGCAGGGCGGCGCCCTCCTCCCCGGAAGCGACGAGAACGAGATCGCGACCGCTCTGGGTGGGCTGAACGCCCGCCTGCGTGGGACCATCGGGTGATCGCGCCGCGTTCGACGTTCCCGTAGCCTTCATCCGCGCTCGTGTCGACCCCGGAGACGCGCTCCCCCGCCCGCGGGTAGCGTCCGGTCCGGTCCCGCACTCCCACGGGGTCGCTGAACCCCGAGAGCCGGAGGAGATCCGATCGTGAACGGTGACCACTTCGTCCTCTCGACCGCGACGCCGTGGGACGACCGCACCGAGATCATCGGCGTGTACGCCTCCGAGGCGTGGGCCCGCGAGGCCGCGGCCGCATGGCTCGGCTCCCCGGACCGCGAGGCGTTCCCCCGGTGCGTCATCGAGGGCTGGAGCGGCGCGCACCTCCTCGGCCGCGAGGTCGTCGAGGCCCTCGGCTTCGACGACGAGGGCGGCGACGAGTCGCTGGGCGGCCCCCGCAGCCTCTGACCCGGCGGCCTAGCCGCCCCAGTGCGACGGGCGCTCGAAGTGCGACGGCAGCGTGGTCGCCGCATCCCCTCGAGCGCTGTTCACCTGCGCCTGGGTGAGGTAGACCGCCTCGGCGAGCCGCGCGCCGGACACATCAGCATCGCGCAGGTCCACCCCGAGCAGGTCGCACCGCTGCAGATCCGCACCCCGCAGGTCCGCGGCGAGGAGGAGCGCGCCCCGCAGATCCGCTCCCCGCAGGTCCGCGTTCCGGAGCGATGCGCCCGCCAGATCGGCACCCGGAGCGAGCCGACGGCCCTTCGACCGGCGGGCAGCCGGTGCCGCTCCTGCGCGAGCGGCCGCGCTCGCCGCGATCAGGAGCGGCCGGGACGCTCCGTACTCCGCGTCGACGTCGACCGCGACCACCTGCTCCGGCTCGCCGAGGGTGTGCGCGTGCACCGCGTCGAACCGCTCGCGCAGCTCATCGAGGAGCGGCGCGCCGACGCCGGGCAGCGCCAGTGCGGAGTCGAGGTACCAGAGCAGCTCGTGCAGGCGGCGCATCAACGGGAACACCGCGAACATCCGCTCGCGCACGGCCGGGTCCGACCGCCAGGAGACGCCGCCGAACGTGTGCTGCGAGACCTTCTGGCCGGCGCCGAAGCAGTCGAAGACGGTGCAGCCGACGAAGCCCTGCGGCCGGAGCCGGCGGTGGATCGTGCACGCGTCCTCGCCGTCGAGGTTCACGCACGGATCCCCGGCGCGCTTGTCGAACGGGAAGTCGGCGGAGCGGGCGAAGGCGAGAGCGACGCAGCACAGGCCGAAGCAGTCCGCGCAGTCGGCGCCGAGGTCCTCGCGACGGCCGAGCTCGACCCTGGTGCGTGACGTCATCGGCCCGAGCCTACGCGCGGCGGCGGCCCGGCTCAGTGCGCGAGGGCGAGCACGCCGACGACCAGCACGCCGAGGCCCACGATCCCGAGCAGCGAGACGAGGCTCTGCCTCCAGGAGAGCCCTGCGCGCGCGACAGCGATCAGGGCGATCCCCGCCAGAGTCGCGACGTAGACGCCCGCGCCGATCCGGAGCGCGACGGTCGCGTCGATCCAGCCCAGCGCCGCGGCACCGAGCGCGAGGACCGGGAGCGACGCCGAGGCGAGCGCCCCGCCCGCGATCCGCAGCATGGTCCGCGCCTCGGCTGCGGACGGCGTGGCGGCGTGCACGACCTGGTGCGCGATCACCTCGGCGACGAAGCCCGCGGCCGAGATCCCCACGATCGAGATCACGAGGCTCTGGAGCGCGTGCGCGGCGTCGGGATGATCGTCGACGAGGTAGATCATCACCACGGCCAGGCCGGTGAAGGTCGCGTAGACCCGCTCCTTGAGGGCGCGGGCGATCTCGTCGAGGGGGCGGCGGGTCCGCTCCGCCCACCGGCCGGCGCGGCCCGGGCGCAGGCGCACGGGCGTCATCCGGTCGGCGGGGGCGGTGCGGCCCTCGTCCGCCGCGCCCTCAGTAGGAGGCGGAGTCGACACGTGCCGCGGAGGAATCGCCCGAGTGCCGCGCGGCGAGGTCGCCGAGGATGGTCGCGGAGCCGCTGGTGCCGAAGCGGGTGACGCCGAGGCCGCGGTAGGCGAGGAGCGTGTCGAGGTCGCGGACGCCGCCGGACGCCTTCACCTGGACGGCCTCCGAGACGGCGCCGCGCATGAGGCGGAGGTCGTGCTCGTTCGCGCCTCCGCCCGCGAAGCCGGTGGCGGTCTTCACGAAGTCCGCGCCGGCGCGCTCGGCGGCCCGGCTGCCCTCGACGACCTGCTCGTCGTCGAGGAGGCTCGTCTCGAGGATGACCTTGACGACGTGGCCCTCGGCGGCCTCGACCACGGCGCGGACGTCGTCCTCGACGTCCTGGAGCAGGCCGCTGCGGAGGCGGCCGATGTTGACGACCATGTCGAGCTCGGACGCGCCGTCGGCGAGCGCCTGACGCGACTCCGCGACCTTCGCCGCGGTGGAGGTGGTGCCGTGGGGGAAGCCGATGACCGTGCCGACCAGAACGCCGGAGCCCTCGAGCCGGGAGACCGAGTGGGCGATGTCGGAGGGGCGGACGCAGACGCTGAACACGCCGGACGCGCGCGCCTCGTCGAGCTGGGCGTCGACCTCGGCGCGGGTGAGCTCGGGCTTCAGGATCGCGTGGTCGATGAGCGCCGCGATCTCGGCGACGGTGGGCAGGCTGGAGTCGGTCATCCGCACATTTTACGTCCGCCGGCGGGACGACGAAGGCCCGCGATCCTTCGATCACGGGCCTTCGGTCGTTCACGCCGCTAGCGGCGCCGGGTCACCAGCTGGACTTGGTGATGCCGGGCAGCTCGCCGCGGTGCGCCATGTCACGGAAGCGGACACGCGAGATGCCGAACTTCGTGAGGTTGCCGCGGGGGCGGCCGTCGACGGCGTCGCGCGAGCGGACGCGGACGGGCGAGGCGTTGCGGGGGAGCCTCTGGAGGCCGACGCGGGCGGCCTCACGGGTCTCGTCGGTCCCGGCCGGGTCGACCAGGGCCTTCTTCAGCTCGAGGCGCTTGGCGGCGTAGCGGTCGACGATCACCTTGCGCTGCTCGTTGCGGGCGATCTTGCTCTTCTTGGCCATACTTAGCGCTCCTCGCGGAAGTCGACGTGCTTGCGCACTACGGGGTCGTACTTCTTGAGCACGAGACGGTCGGGGTCGTTGCGGCGGTTCTTCTTGGTCACGTAGGTGTAACCGGTGCCGGCCGTCGAACGGAGCTTGATGATCGGACGGACGTCCTGCTGCTTGGCCATTAGATCTTCACCCCGCGAGCGAGAACATCCTTGACGACGGACTCGATGCCACGGGCGTCGATGACCTTGATGCCCTTGGCCGAGAGGGTCAGGGTGACGTTACGGCGAAGCGACGGCACGTAGTACGTCTTCTTCTGCACGTTCGGGTCGAAGCGGCGCTTGGTGCGCCGGTGCGAGTGCGAGATGGCGTGCCCGAAGCCGGGGACGGCTCCGGTCACCTGGCAGACTGCTGCCATGGTTTCCTCCATGTGTGGTTACCGTGGATCACGCGCGGCACGAAGCCCCGCCCGACCCACCCAAGGTCACTTGTCGGCGCACCGCCCGCCTGTCCGGCCGGAGCCGGAGCTCCTGCCCGGTGGGCAGCACGCAAGCGCGTGCAGATGCACGCAACCTCGCTAGGCTACGCGACCCGGGCGACGGCCCCAATACGGCGGGGCTTCGTGCCGCGCGTGATCCACGCTAACCACACATGGCGGAAACCATGGCAGCAGTCTGCCAGCTCACCCGAGCCGT
>NZ_PSUC01000172.1:0-3741 GCF_002931635.1 Rathayibacter sp. AY2B7
CCTCCAGGACCCGCGGGAAGACCTCCGCCCACTCCGCGGTCCTCCGCGTCGCGCGCACCGCGGTCGGCACCCGGCGGCTCCGGGGGCGCGACCGGGCGTGGACGGCTGCGGGCGGGCGCGGTGCGCGAGGACGGCTGCAGGGTCGCGGCTCCGGGCTCTCGGCTCCGCGCCTCAGCGCAGGACGTGGCCCTCGACGTCGACGGGAGCCCGGGCGGTGAGGCGCTTCAGCCGCATCGCGGGGCGCTCGACCAGCAGCCAGCTCGCCCACGCGAGGGGGACCGTCGCAGCGACCGAGAGCGCGATGTAGGCCCAGAGCGGCACGTCGGCTCCGGCTCCGACGATCGCCAGCGAGAGCAGCTGCTGTACGGGGAACGCGTAGATGTACATCCCGTAGGAGACGTCGTGGGTCGCGCCCACTCGACGCAGGGGGAGCCGGGCGCCGAGCGCGACCATCAGATAGGCGAGGGGGAGGCCGGCGAGCACGCGGTAGAGGCCGGCCGCGATCACGAGGACGAGCAGCACGGCCGCGGCAGCGGTGAGCGCGCCCGTCAGGGGGAGGCGGTCGCGGTACAGGTGCACGAGCGCGCCGGCGAGGAAGTACCCGACGAGCGTCACCGTCTGGTTGAGGGGCGCCGGGAACGGGACGAGGTCCGTCGCGAGCACCGCCGCGACGAGGGTGAGGCCCGCGAATCCCGCGACCACGAGGGGGCGCACCCAGCGCGCGGGCGCCAGGGAGACGAGCAGGCCGATCACGACGTAGCTGACGAACTCGTAGAACAGGCTCCAGAGCGAGCCGTTCCACGCGCCCGGGTAGGGCACGGAGCCGAGCATCCCCGCGATGCCGTACTCCCGGATGTAGAGGGCCGCGTTGGCGACCACGAAGCGCACCGCCCCGGCCGCGCTGTACTCGCCGGCTCCGAGGAGGAGCGACGCGAGCGGTGCGGCGACGAACGCCACGACCAGGAGCGAGACGAGGAAGGCGGGATAGATGCGGAGGAAGCGCCGCCAGAGGAAGTCGACCAGCGATCGCGAGCGCAGCCGGCTCGCGGTGATCAGGAAGCCGGAGGTGGCGAAGAACCCGCCGACCGCCCAGGCGCCGAGGGTGGAGCCTCCGAACCCGGGGTCGTCGCCGTAGCCGCCGAGGGGGAAGGAGTGCGACACGATGACGAGGACCGCCAGCCCGAGCCGCAGGGCGTTGATGCTGTTCGACCGCGGGTCGAAGGCGGAGCCGACGGTCGGGCGCGTGCGCGGGCGTGTGCGCGTGCGTGGCGCGCGGACGGGCGCGGCGGTGCGCCGGCCGTTCTCCTGGCGGATCATGCGCACATCCTGCTGACCCCGGCCGCCGCCGTCGATCGGGCGTGGGACGCGCCGCGCTCCTCCCGGAGGGCCCGCGCACCAGCAACGACGCGCGCTCCCTCCCTGCGGACACGCCGCGGAGCTGACGCGGACTGACGTGCGGCCTGCGGCTGATCCCTCTCCGCCCGGTCGGCCCTCCGTCTCCCTCTCCCGCGAGACGCCGCTCCGGTACGCGACGCGCGGGAGCGGGCGTGCCGGAGCGGCATCTCGCGGCAGGCGGTCCGATCACGCCGGTCGGATCGCGCGGGTCAGAGCAGCCCGTCCGTGAGGTGGTCCGGCGTGCCGAAGCGGTGGGCCGTGATCGACACGGCCTGCTCGCGGAGGAACGGCAGCAGCTCCAGCCGGCCCGCCTCGGTCGCCGGGCCCGCGTAGACCGCGAGGTCGGGGCGCCCGCCCGTCACGGCCGTCACCGTCGCGGCGGAGGCGCCCAGCAGGCGCACCCGTCCGGCGCCGTGGGCGCGCACCCGCGCCTCCCACGCCGCGTCGTCCTCGACCACGACGGCGCCGGCCGCCTCGTCGAGACCGGCGGCGAGCTGCGGAGGCAGCGCCACGGCGCTCGAGACGACCATCCGTGCCTGCGCGGTCGCCGCCGCGACGGCCACCCGCACGAGCGAGCCCAGCGGCTCCCCGGCGGCCAGGCGCACCAGCACGGCGGAGTCGTAGGGCAGGCGGCGGAAGACGTTGCGCTCCGCCTCCAGCCCCGTCACGTCGCGAGGAGCGCCCGCGGCCCACGCCGCCGCGCAGCTGCGCGCCGTCCGCTCCACCGCGGCCTGCTCCTCCGCCGGGAGCTCCGCGCGCGACGCGGCGAGCAGGCGGGCGGCCGGTCCGACGACCGGAGCGGTCGCCTCCGACGGCGCCGCGGTCCAGGAGCCCAGGCCGAGCAGGTAGTCCGGCCCGCCCGCCTTGGTGCCCGGGCCGACCGCCGACTTCTTCCAGCCGCCGAACGGCTGGCGCTGCACGATCGCCCCGGTGATCCCGCGGTTCACGTAGAGGTTGCCCGCCTCGATCCCGTCGAGCCAGGTGCCGATCTCCTCCGGGTCGAGCGCGTGCAGGCCCGAGGTGAGCCCGTAGTCGACCTCGTTGACGATCGCGATCGCCTCGTCGAGGGTCGCCGCCGTCATGATCCCGAGGATCGGCCCGAAGTACTCGGTGCGGTGGAACTCGGACCCGCGGCGCACGCCGTCGCGGACGCCGGGGCTCCACAGGCGTCCGGAGTCGTCGAGGCTCCGCGGCTGCAGCAGCCAGGTCTCACCGGCGCCGAGCCCGGTCAGGCCGCGCAGCAGCTTGCCCTCGGCGGGTTCGATCACCGGCCCCATCCGCGTCGCGGGATCGGTCGGGTAGCCGACCGTGAGGGAGGAGACCGCGTCGAGCAGCTGCGCACGGAACCGCTTCGAGCGCGCGACGGAGCCGACCAGCACCACGAGCGAGGCTGCGGAGCACTTCTGGCCCGCGTGCCCGAAGGCGCTCGCCACGACGTCCTTCACCGCCAGGTCGAGGTCGGCCGAGGGGGTGACCACGATCGCGTTCTTGCCGCTCGTCTCGGCGAGCAGCGGGAGGTCGTTCCGGAAGGAGCGGAACAGCTCCGCCGTCTCGTAGGCACCGGTGAGGATCACGCGGTCGACCTGCGGGGACGCGATCAGGTCGCGCCCCAGCTCCTCCTCCGGCAGGCGGAGCAGGCGCAGGGCCTCGCGGGGCACGCCCGCCGCCCACAGCGCCTCCGCCACCACGGCGCCGCAGCGCGCGGTCGGACCGGCGGGCTTGAGCACCACGGCGGAGCCGGCCGCGAGCGCCGCGAGGACGCCGCCGGCCGGGATCGCGACCGGGAAGTTCCACGGCGGAGCGACCAGGGTCAGCGCGGCCGGGTGGAAGCGGGCGCCGTCGACCGCGTCGAGCTCGAGGGCGCGCTCGGCGTAGTAGTGGGCGAAGTCCACGGCCTCCGAGACCTCGGGGTCGCCCTGGTCGAGGGTCTTGCCGCCCTCGGCCGCCATGACCTCGAGCAGCTCGGCGCGGCGCGCCTCCAGCTCGTCGCCCGCGCGGTGCAGGATGCGGGCACGCTCCTCGGCCGGGACGTCGCTCCAGCCGCTGCCGCGGGCGCCGGAGAGCACCGACTCCAGCTCGTCGAGGGTGCCGATCGTGGCGGCCTCGATCGCGTCGGCGCCGGCCCGGGAGGAGGGGACGCGCTCGAGGATCGCCTGCGCCCACTCGCGGTTCGCGGCGACGGACGGGTCGGTGTCGGGGGTGCTGCGGAAGTCGCCCGGTCCCGGACGGCCGCTCGCGGCGAACCGGTCGGGCACGCGGTGCGCCGGGGGGACGGCCCCGTCGAGGGCGGCGACGGAGGCGCGGAACCGCTCCTCCTCCCGCGCGAAGAGCGCCGGGTCGGCCTCG
>NZ_PSUC01000173.1:0-3709 GCF_002931635.1 Rathayibacter sp. AY2B7
GCACCGCACCCGGGACCGCAAGGGCGCCCGGGCCGTCTGGTTCGCCGGGCTCTCGGCGCTCGCCGGCTTCGTGGTGATCTCCCCCGTGATCTCCCTCACCAGCCTGATCCTCGGCGTCACCTCCGTCTTCTTCGGACTGACCGTGATCGCTCCGGCCGCGGGCCTCGTCTTCGGCATCCTGGGCCTGCGGAGGGAGCCGACCGGCCGCACGCTCTCGATCTGGGGCATCGTGCTCAACTCCGTCATGCTCGGCCTCGTCCTGCTGTTCGCGATCGCCGTGCTCGTCGTGGTAGTGCTCGTGCCGCTCGCGGCCCTCGCGTCGGGCAGCGACTACCGCTGATCCGCCGCTTCCCGCGTCCCGCGCCTCCTGTCCGCTCCGGCGGCGGGAGGCGCGGTCGTTCCGCGCCCGCCGAGCGGACGCTCCGCGCCCGCGTCCGCCGCCGCCCCGCGCCCCGGCGATAGGCTGGCCGCGCAGTTCGCGAGCCCCCTGCACCCTCCGGGGCCGCACGACGACAGCAACGGAGCTGGACGTGACCCTCGCACCGAGCACCCTCCCCGACCGCGACCCGGAAGGCAGAGCCCTGGACGACACCGAGACCCCCGCCACGCGCACCGAGAGCGACTCCCTCGGCTCGATGGAGATCCCCGCCGAGGCCTACTGGGGCATCCACACGGCGCGGGCCCTCGACAACTTCCCGATCTCGAAGCGCCCCATCTCGATCTACCCCGATCTCGTCCGGTCCCTCGCCACGGTCAAGCTCGCGGCCGCCCGGGCCAACACCGAGCTCGGCAGTCTCGCCCCCGCCAAGGCCGAGCTGATCGAGGCCGCGTGCCGCCGCATCATCGACGGCGAGTTCCACGACCAGTTCGTGGTCGGGGTGATCCAGGGCGGCGCCGGCACCTCGACGAACATGAACGCGAACGAGGTCGTCGCCAACGTCGCACTCGAGATCGGCGGCTTCGAGCGGGGCGACTACGCGCACCTGCACCCCCTCGACGACGTCAACCGCAGCCAGTCCACCAACGACGTCTACCCGACCGCGATCAAGATCGCGATGACCTGGTCGCTGCGCCGCCTGCTCGACGAGCTGGCGCTGCTGCGCGAGTCGTTCTCCCGCAAGGCGGTCGAGTTCGGCAGCGTCCTGAAGGTCGGCCGCACGCAGCTGCAGGACGCGGTGCCGATGACGCTCGGCCAGGAGTTCCACGGCTTCGCGACGACCCTCGGCGAGGACCACGCCCGTCTCTCCGAGACCATCTGGCTGCTCGCCGAGGTCAACATCGGAGCCACCGCGATCGGCACCGGCATCACCGCCGATCCGCGCTACGGCGCAGCTGCGGTCCGCCACCTCAACGAGATCACCGACCTCGACCTCGAGATGGCGCAGGACCTCGTCGAGGCGACGAGCGACACCGGCGTCTTCATGTCGTTCTCGAGCGCGCTCAAGCGCTCCGCGATCAAGCTGTCCAAGATCTGCAACGACCTGAGGCTCCTCTCCTCGGGCCCTCAGGCCGGCTTCGGTGAGATCAACCTGCCTCCGCGCCAGGCGGGATCCAGCATCATGCCCGGCAAGGTGAACCCGGTCATCCCCGAGGTGGTCAACCAGGTCGCCTACTCGGTGGCCGGGGCCGACGTCACGGTCACGATGGCGGCCGAGGCGGGTCAGCTCCAGCTCAACGCCTTCGAGCCGGTGATCGCGCACTCGCTGCTGCAGAGCATCACCTGGATGACGCAGGCCTGCAGGACGCTCCGCGAGAACTGCATCGACGGCATCACCGCGAACGTCGACCGGCTCGAGGCCATGGTCGCCTCCTCGGTCGGCGTCGTGACGGCGCTCACCCCGAGCATCGGCTACACCGCGTCCGCCGCCCTCGCGAAGGCCGCCCTCGCGACCGGCCGCAACATCGCCGACCTGGTGGTCGAGGCGGGGCTGATGTCCCGCGAGGAGGTCATGCGGCTGATCTCGCCGGCGCGGCTCTCGGGCATCGAGGCGATGACCGCGGCGCTCCCGATCATCGACCCCGCGCCGGAGGCGTGACCGCGGCCGCGAGGCGCGCCCCGGCGTAGCTGCGCCAGGGCGCCCAGCGGCGTCCGGCCTCGGTCAGCGCGCGCTCGCCGGCGGGCAGGCCGAGCGCCGCCGCGCCCCGCCGGAGCACGGGATCCCCGGTGAGCAGGACGTCGGGATCTCCGGTCGCCCGCTGCGCCACCTCGCCCGCCGTGGCGGCGTCGATCCCGGGGACCGCCAGCAGCTGCTCGGCGAGCTCCTCCCGGTCGGCGTCAAGCCGCAGGGCTCCCTCGGCGAGCAGCGTGCAGATCCGCACCAGCACGTCGGCGGATCCGCGGAGCACGTCGGCGGCGTGCTCGGCGATCACCGCGGGGGAGGGGAAGGCGCGTGCGATCGATCCGCTCGCCACAGACTCCGGGAGCGTCGCGCCGAGCGCCGCGACCAGCCGTGCAACCTCCCGCCGGCCGAGCAGCGCGCGCACCAGCGTCTCGGCCGGATCGACGGAGCCGGGCACGCGGACACCGGGGCGGGCGGCGACGCTCGGAGCGAGTGCGGGATCGGCCGCGAGGGCCTCGTCCACGGCGCGGGCATCCGCGTCCAGGTCGAGAACCCGCCTCACCCGGGCGACCAGCGGCCCGACGTCGGCGACGGAGACGAGAGTCGCGCTGCAGCGGACGCTCTCCCCGTCCGCCGCCAGCCGGACCAGCGCCGCGCCCCCGGGCAGGACGAGCGAGCGGGCGTAGCCGCCGGGCGACGCCTCCTCGATGCCCGGAAGCGCGGCGCCGCCGAGCACGTCGAGCACCCCGGGATCGAACGGAGCCCGCACTGCCAGCCGGAGCTCCAGCGTGGTCGCGCCGTCATGGACGCTCGCCTCGGAGCGCGTGCCGCGGGCGGAGGCGCGCAGGGCCGTCGGGGTCCGCTCGTACACCTCCGCCAGGGTCGCGTTGAACTGCCGGATACTCGTGAAGCCGGCAGCGAAAGCGACGTCGGACACGGGCAGGTCGGTGCTCGTGAGCAGGAGCCGGGCGGTCTGGGCGCGCTGGGCGCGCGCGAGCGCCAGCGGAGGCGCGCCCAGCTCCTCGCGCAGGATGCGGCCGAGGTGGCGCGCGCCGTAGCCGAGCCGGGCGGCCAGCCCCTCGACCCCCTCGCGGTCGACCACTCCGTCGGCGATCAAACGCATGGCGCGCGCCGCCGTGTCGTCGCGCAGGTTCCACTCGGGGGAGCCGGGGACGGCGTCCGGCAGGCAGCGCTTGCAGGCGCGCAGCCCCGCCTCGTGCGCGGCGGCGGCCGTCGGGTAGAAGCGCACGTTCGCGCGCCGCGGTGTGATGGCGGGGCAGCTCGGACGGCAGTAGATGCCGGTGGTGTGCACGCCGGTCAGGAACCGCCCGTCGAACCGGGAGTCGCGGGAGGCGACGGCGCGGTAGCGCTCCTCGAAGAGCGGATCGGAGTCGGGCACGCCTCGAGCCTCGCACGCGGCGGCGTCGAGCAGGAGCGGGAATCGGACACGGGCGTCGGCACCCCGGCCCTCCTCCACGCGCCCGGCGCGTGTCAACCGCCGACAGTCCACCCCGCCGGTGCCCTACTGTCGGCCCCATGAGCGCCTATCCGCCGTCCGAGCTGCCCCGCCATCACACCGCGGCGCGCGAACGTGCGCTTCTACCCGACGGCCGCCGCCGCGCACGAGGCGGGGCTGCGCGCCTGCAAGC
>NZ_PSUC01000174.1:0-3697 GCF_002931635.1 Rathayibacter sp. AY2B7
CCTCCCTCCCCACCGCGCCGCGGGGGAGACGCCCCGCGGCGCGGTGGGGAGGGAGGGGGTCACAGAGGTCAGAACTCCCCGAGCCAGGCTTCCTGTGCCTTCTCCAGGGCGTCGTCGACCGACTGGTCGCCGGTGAGGGCGCCCTGCAGCTGCTCGTCGAACTCGCGCATCAGCTGCTCGGCGACCGGGAGCCCGACGAACTCGTTCGCCGGGTAGCCCGCCGAGTAGATGTCGAAGGCCTGCTTGTAGAGGTCGTCGCTCTGCGAGAAGTCCGGCGTCGACGTCGTGTTGCCGGGGAACGCGTTCGCGAGGGTGGAGAGGGTCGAGTTGGTCTCGGAGCTCATCAGGAACGAGACGAGCTTCGCGGCCTCGGCCGGGTGCTCGCTCGCGGCGGAGACGCCCAGACCCCAGGAGGCGTAGGGGATGCCGCGCTCGCCGCTGAAGCCGTCCTCGGCCGGGATGGCCGAGATGCTGAACGTCAGATCGGGGTTGGACTCGCGGATCGACTCGATGTGCGAGAGCGAGTCGATCATCATGCCGACACGGCCGTTCGTGAACTCCTCGACCTTGTCCTGCTCCTTCATCGTCGCTGCCCCGGGCGCGATGACGCCGTCCTCGTTCAGCTGGGCGATGTAGTCGATCGCGCTGGTGACGTCGTCGTTGGTCAGGTCAGGAGCGCCGTCCTTCAGCATGCTGCCGCCGGACGCCCACACCCATGACATGACGTCGTTCTGGATGCCGTTCGGAGCGTCGCTGGAGAGGGGGAGGACCCAGCCGCTCGTGTTGTCGCCGAGAGCGGTGATCGCCTTCGCCGCGGACTCGAACTCGCTGCGGGTCGAGGGCGGAGCGGTGACGCCGGCCTCCGCGAGGAGCGCGTCGTTGGTGAAGAGCGGGTAGACGAAGTTGACGACCGGCACCATCGCGGTCTTGTCGTCGACGACGACCTTCGATGACAGCTGGCTCTCGTCGAAGCCCGCGTCGGAGAGGAGCGGGCCCAGGTCGGCCAGCGCGCCCTGCTTCGCGAAGTCGCTGATCCACGCGCCGTCGAGCCCGACCACGTCGGACATCGTCCCGGCGGCCGCTCCGGCGAAGAGCTGCTCCTTGGTGGACGCGTACGGCCCGCTCAGGAGGTCGACGGTGATGCCGGGATTGGCCTTCTCGAAGTCGTCCATCAGTCCGCGGAGCGCGCCGTCCGGGAGCTCCGGCTCCCACCACTGCGCGAATTCGAGAGTGACGTCTCCTCCGGCGTCGGAGGATCCCCCGCCCTGGCTGCAGCCGGTGACCATCGTCGCGGCGAACGCCGCGCTCACGGTGATGACGACGGCTCTTCTAATCCGAGCACCCTTGCTCATGAGACTCCTCTGCGACTCTGCAGTGTTCTGCTGTTGTATGCGCCTTTGTGCGCTTGTGTTCTGTGAATGTAGCTCCACGTGCACTTGACTGCAAGATACGGCAGGAAACTGCTGCAATGTGCGACATTCGGCGGCTAGCGATGCGGAACCGCTGCGGTTTCCGGCGGTCGAGTTGCAGGTTCGTGCGGCTCGGTGTTAGAAAGCCCCCATGTCCGTCACCGAGCGCACCCCGTCCGCGAACGACGCTCCGCTGCGCCTCCCCGCAGGGCGCAAGGCCGATCTGGCGGCTTACGTGGCCGAGGCGGGGGAGGTGACGGTGGCCGCTCTCGCCCGCCGCTTCGCCGTCTCGGCGGACACGGTCCGGCGCGATCTCGACCAGCTCGACGCCGACGGCTACCTCGTCCGCACCCACGGCGGCGCGGTCTCCCTCTCCGTGATGCCGGCCACCGAGAAGCGCCTCGACGTGCGGCTCGGACTGCAACGCGGCGCGAAGGAGCGGATCGGCGCGCTCGGTGCGGGACTGATCGAGAACGGCGCCGTCGTGATGCTCAACGCCGGCACGACCTCGTTGGCTGTCGCCCGCCACCTGAACGACCACCGCGAGCTGACGATCGCGACCAACAATCTGCGCATCCCCGCCGAGATCGGCTCGAAGGTCTGCCGCGACCTCTTCGTCTTCGGCGGTGCCGTGCGGCTGGGCGGTCAGTCGACCGTGGGGCCCGTGGCCTTCGCCTTCTCGGAGTCCGGCTCCGCGGTCGATCTGCACTGCGACATCGGCCTCATCTCCGTCGGTGCCGTCTCCGCCGAGACCGGCTACTCGACCAGCAACTTCGCGGAGGGGGTGATGATGAGCGAGATGATCGCCCGCTGCGAGCGCGTCGCGATCCTCGCCGATCAGACCAAGTTCGGCCGGAAGCTCTTCGCCCAGGTCGCGGAGCTCGGTCGCGCGGATTATCTCGTCACCGACGCCCCGCCGCCCCCGGAGCTCGAGGAGGCCCTGCGCGACAGGGGAGTGGAGATCGTGCTCCCGGCCGGTGCGGCCGCCCGGGAGCGCTGACCCGCTCCTCACAGCACGTTGATCGCGGTGGCACGCCAGCGCGCGTCCGTGCCTTCGAGCCGGATCGCGACGGCCCGGCTCCGTGCGCGGTGATGCACCAGCACGACTCCCTCGACGACGCCGTCCCGCGGCTCCGTGACGATCACCCGTCCGACCGTGAACGGGACGCGCTGCGCCGTCCGCTTCCGCAGGCTGCGGGCGCGAGCCGCGAGCACGACCCGCTTCTGCAGGTGGTGGTAGACCTCGTCGCTCAGCCACCGCGCGATCTGGTCGATCTCGCGCGAGCCCTCGAGGATCTCGATCACGAGGTGCGTGAGCCGGGCGAGCAGGGGCTCCGGGTCGGGCAGCTCCGCGCGGGTCGCAGGCTGCGGGGCGAAGAACTCCGCGAGGGTGAGCCGCTCCACGGCCGCCTCGGGGTCGAGGGGGAGGGTGCGGTAGTCGAAGGCGTGGAGGGGAAGGCTCATGCGGCGATCTCCTGGGGCAGGACGAGCTGTTCACGGGTCCGGGTCACCTCTCTGCTCGACGGGCGGGGCGCGCTGGGTCGGCACGCGAGGACGACCTCATCGAAGCAGTCGAGGGATGCTCATGGAGTGCAGAGGCGCAGACTGTGGATAATCGTCGGCCGTCCCGAGCTGTGGACAGCGAGCCCGGCGTGCACCGCCCGGCCGCGCCCTAGGCTTGTCGGGTGTCGACCCTCAGTGACCTCGTCCTCTCCCACGGCCGATCCGACGAAGCGGACGTCGAATGGCTGCACCTGCTCGTCGGCGACCTGCAGCTGCTCGCCGACCTGGCCTTCGCCGACATCGTGCTCTGGGTGCCCACGGCCGACGCCAGCTTCGTCGCCGTCGCCCACGCGCGCCCCAGCAGCGCGGCGACGCTCTTCTACCGCGACTTCGTCGGGCAGAGGATCAAGTCGGAGTGGCGCGCCCAGGTCGTCGAGGCGTTCGAGACCGCGCGGATCGTCGACACCTCCGCCCCGGACTGGTTCGAGGAGACGCCCACCCGCGTGCGCGCGGTGCCCGTCCTGCGCCGCCTGGGCGCCTCCGACGGCGGCACGACGGACCGCCCCATCGCGGTCGTCACGCGCCACACCAACCTCAGCGAGACGCGCACGCCGAGCCGGCAGGAGCTGACGTTCAACGACTGCGCGAACGACCTCTTCTCGATGATCGCCTCGGGCGACTTCCCGGACCTGGGCGCGCCGACCGGTCCTCGTCGCGGGGCGCCGCGCGCGTCCGACGGACTGATCCGCCTGGACGTCGACGGCGTCACCACGTTCGCGAGCCCC
>NZ_PSUC01000175.1:0-3588 GCF_002931635.1 Rathayibacter sp. AY2B7
TGGGGCTGGGTCCTCTTCGTCCTGCTCTGCGCGATCCCGTTGCTCTACACGGTCTTCGTCGGCCTCCCCGGCGAGCCACCTCCGCACCGCCCTGATCGGGACGACGACCGCTCTGCTGGCCGTCCTGGTCGCGGCGGCGCTCCTTTTCCACGCGTCCGGCGGACGCTGGTTCATCGTGCAGACGCCCTCCATGGGCACGGCCGCCCCGGTCGGCACCCTCGTCCTCACCGAGCCGACGGCCCTCGAGGACGTCCGGGTCGGCGACGCGGTCAGCTTCCACCCCACCACCACGCCCGACGAGACCTACACCCACCGGGTCGTCGAGATCGCCGACGACGGCACGCTCCGCACCCAGGGCGACATCAACGGAGCCGTCGATCCGTGGGCCACCGGCCAGGACCAGCTCATCGGAGTCGTCACCACGGCGCTGCCGGTGCTCGGCTGGCTCGTGCGCGGTCTGCCGCTGCTGATCATCGGCGCCGTCCTCGTGCAGCTGCTCACCCGCTTCATCGCCTCGCCCACCCAGCGGGCGTCGATGCGGATCCTCGGCCTCTCGCTCGTCGCGTCCGTCACCGTCTTCGTGCTCCGCCCGCTGGTCGGCATCGTCGTCCTCGAGGCCACGGTCGACAGCGGCACGACGAACGCCACGCTCGTCTCGACGGGCGTCCTCCCCATCCGCGTGAGCGCCGAGGGAGCCGACCCCGTCGACCTGGTCTCCGGACAGGTCGGCCGCCTGCAGATCCCGGCGCACGACGGAGACGCCTACGCCCTCTCCTCCGCTCTGCACCTGCCGTTCTGGGGCTGGGTCCTCTTCGTCCTGCTCTGCGCGATCCCGTTGCTCTACACGGTCTTCGTCGGCCTCCCCGGCGAGCCGGAGCGGACCGCCGAGCGCGGCCGCCGCGCCGCCCGCGAGGAGGAGACGGCTTGAGCCGGCACCGCCTCTCCGCCGCCTCGCCGGCCGCGCGGCTGCGCACCCTCCTCGCCCGCCCGATGTCTGTCGTCGCCGCCCTCGCCACCGCCGCCCTGGCCGCCGTGCTGCTCACCGCCCCTGCCACCTCCGGCGCGTACACCGCGTCGATCCTGAACTCGACCAACACGGTCGGCAGCGCCGCCGCGTTCTTCACCTGCGACGGCGCCCTCGCCGCCGACCGCGGGGCCGCGCTCTTCGCCTACACGCTCGCGCAGCCGAGCGGATCGACGACCGCGCCCGACACGGACTCCGGCCAGTACCCGGGCACCTACCGCTCCACCAGCCTCTTCCCGACCGC
The DNA here is from genome assembly GCF_002931635.1 of Rathayibacter sp. AY2B7. NCBI lineage: Bacteria > Bacillati > Actinomycetota > Actinomycetes > Micrococcales > Microbacteriaceae > Rathayibacter > Rathayibacter sp. AY2B7. The sequence goes on from NZ_PSUC01000175.1 coordinate 1,269, forward strand.
GATGGTCAGCTCCGCCGCGACGCCCAAGGCCTGCCCGCGCGACGCGGGCGGCTCCTGGATGCCGAACGGCACCAACCAGTACCTGAGCACGCCGCTGGAGATCAGGAACCCCGGCACCTTCAGCACCGAGATCTGGTTCAAGACCACGAACGCGGGCGGCAAGCTCTTCAGCTTCAGCGCGGGAGCCACCGCTCCCGGCGGTCAGTACGACCGCCACACCTACATCGGTGCCGACGGCAAGCTCGTCTTCGGCGTCTACAACGGCGCCGCGCAGACCATCACGAGCACCCGAGCCGTCAACGACGGACTCTGGCACCACGTCGTCTCCACGCTCTCGCCGACAGCGGGCATCGCGCTCTGGGTCGACGGCGTGAAGGTCGCCTCGAACAGCACGTACCGCACGGCCGAGAACACGACGGGCACCTGGAAGATCGGGTACGACAGCCTCGGCGGCCAGTGGCCGAACGTCGGCTCCTCCTATTTCGGCGGGAGCCTGCGCTACGCCGCGGTGTACTCGACGGTCCTCACGCCGGAGCAGATCCAGACGCACTACGCGGCAGGACGCTGAGCGAACGGCCCGGTCGGCGGCGCCTCCGCCACCCTAGGGTGAGCGGATGAGCACCCCCGCCCTCTCGCGCCGCGCCCGCTTCCACCAGCGGTTCCTCGTGGAGGAGCGCGTGATGGCCTCGGAGGCGCGCCGCGGCCTCGACCGGGCCGGCTTCGGCCTCATCGGCGTCGGCATCGTCCTCTTCGCGGCCTTCACCGCGCAGGTCGCGAGCGGCACCGGCCTCACCGTCCTCGATCCGGTCGTCGCCGAGTGGTTCCGCGAGAAGCGCTCCGCCGAGGGCACGGTCGTGATGGACGCGCTCGCCACCGTCTTCGGGCCGGTCTACCTGCCGGTCATCATCCTGGCGGTGCTCGTGCTCTGGTTCGTCCTCGCGCGGCACCTCTGGCGGCCGATCCTCCTGGCCGGCGGCATGCTCGTCGGGATGCTCAGCGTGCAGCTGGCCGCTCACCTCGTGATGCGGATGCGCCCGCCGGTCGAGTACATGCTGCTCGGGCCCGACGGGACCTTCTCGTTCCCCTCCGGCCACGTCACCGGCGTGAGCGACTTCTTCCTGATCACCACGTTCCTCCTCGCCTCCCGCCGCTCCTCCCGGAGCTGGATGATCGGGGGCTTCGCGCTCTCGCTCGGGATGATCGCCGGCCAGATCGTCGCCCGGCTCTACCTCGGCTACCACTGGCTGACCGACACGCTCGCCTCGGTGTCGCTCGCCCTGATCGTGCTCGGCTCGGTGATCGTGATCGACACCCGCCGGACCGCGGTCGTGCGGGGCGGCGCGGACTGACCGGCGCGGCGCCTCCCTCTGCGGCGAGGAGCCGGCCGCGGGAGCCGCCCTGTCGTCAGCCCCGGTCGGCCGGATCCTCCTCGGTGACGATCGGCACCGGCTCCGTCACGCCGATCGTGCTGACGATCGGGACGATCCCGGTGCGGGTGAACGGCTCCTCGGCGGCCGGCGCCGACTCGTCGGGCAGCGGTGCGGGGTCGACCGCGGACGGCGCCGACGGGTCGGACGCCGGGAGGCCGGATCCGCTGCCCGGCGCCATGGCGTCCTGCGCGGTGTCCGCCTGCCCGGCCTCGGCGCCGTCGGGGTAGAGGACGTCGGCGGCGAGGGCCTGCTCGATCCCGCGGTCCCGGCGGGTCCTGGCGCGGACCGGCGCCACCGCCCGCACGATCGGGGTGCGCAGGCGGCGGTAGGCGATCCGGCCGAGCGTGACTCCGCCGGCGAGGCCCAGCGCGATCATGCCCGCCTGGAGCAGGAGCTCGATCCCGGCGCTCGGGCCGGCGTTCGAGGTGAGGCCGAGGACGCCGCGGTAGAGGGTGAGGCCGGGCAGGAGGGGGACGATCGCGCACGCGGTCGTCACCACGGCGGGCACCCGCATCCGCTCGGCCAGCATCTCGCCGAGCAGGCCGATCGCCAGCGCCGGGAGGGCGTTGGCCATGAGCGGCGCGAAGCCCGAGGTGGTCAGCGAGTCGGAGACGAGGAACGCGCCGGCTCCGGTGAGGGCGGCGATGAGCGCGGGCCGTGGCGGGGTGTGCGACGAGAGCGCCCAGGCGCCCGCCGCGACCCCGGCACCGAGCACCTGCACGGCGGCCGGCCAGGGGCGGGCGTAGGAGTCGACCAGCACCAGCTCGACCCCGAGCGAGCGCGCGCCGTCGAGCACCACGGCGATCCCGACGACGATGCCCAGCGTCAGCAGCCCGACCTCGAGCAGCCGGCCGCCCGCCGTGATCGGGAACCCGTTGATCGCGTCGTCC
>NZ_PSUC01000176.1:0-3475 GCF_002931635.1 Rathayibacter sp. AY2B7
GTCGAGGGCGCCGTCGCGCCCGTAGGACGTTCGATCGTCCGCGCAGGCGTCGAGGCGAGTGCTCTGCGACATCAGGACGCCGTCCGCCTCACGGTGCGCTGTCGACGACGGCGGTCACGACGGCGGTGAACTGCTCTACGGTCCCGACGGGGATCGCGCCCTGATCGGAGGAGGTGAGGGTCCGCTCTCCGATGAGGAGTCCCGCTCTGGGGTCGATGACGATCTCGGGAATGTTTACGTCGGCGGCGATCCTGAAGGCATGCCGGGTCGGCCGTCGAGGACGGCGCTCGCTCGGCCTGTCCCCGTCCGATCGCTCCGCTGCCGGTGCTGAAGTGGGGGTACGCGGGAGGCGGAGGCGTGCGCGGCGATGCCCCATCCTGAGCAGGTCGGGGACTGGAGGCGTCGTCTCCAGCGGGCATCCGACGCGAAGGAGCCCCGACCCATGACCGACGTCTCGACGACCGGCGCTCCCGGCCCCTCCCGCCGCCAGGTCGCTGCCGCCGCCGCCTGGTCCGCGCCCGTCGCCGTCGCAGCCTTCGGCGCCCCCTCCGCGCAGGCGTCGACCGCGCCGGCCGACCCGTTCGACGGGCTGACGGGACTGTGGGGCACCCCGCACGACCTCGGCGGCGTGACTCGCGTCGACTTCACGGTCGTCAACACCGCGACGACCGGCTTGCTCTTCAACGGCATCACCCTGAACCACTCGAACATCGACGGGGCCGACCAGCAGACCCTCGCGATGGGCGCTGTGGGCTGGCGGTCCTCGAACGACATCGTCGACCTCGGGACCGCCGCGTCGCCTCCGATCAGGATCTCGTCGTGGCGCATCGGCACGGCGCCGCTGGAGCCGGGAGGCGCCGTCGTCTTCGGCGTCTTCGTCGCGCGCTCCGGCTCGGTCGCCCTGCTGCCGTCCGTCAGCGAGCTCTGGAACAGCGGGGTCGTACCCGCGTCCTCCTTCCCGTCGCTGACGCTGCGCACCTGGTGACGGCACGAGCACACCCCACGGCCGGCCACTCGAGATGACCGCCCGCTGTCAAAGAGCGCCAGCTCCACACCTGGTAACGATCATCCCGCGGGAGCACGGCGGCTCGGACTAAGAGGAAGAGCCCAATCGCCCGAGCGGTGTCACACGATTGAAAGGACTGAATTCAAGTCAGCGCGACAACCACGAGCCACCCACCAAAGCGCCCCGCTAGACCATCCCCATACGGGACCGTCGCTCGATGGAGAGGGACCCCGCGCAACCGCTCGACCCACGCGCACGACTGCGGGCGGGTCGATGGCGGGGAACTCATCGGGTCAGCCTAGGAGCCGTTGGGCTTCCTGCTGGCCCGCGACAGACGTTCCCCTTTTGGAACGGCGTTGAGTCTCTCAGGCCGAGACGCGACCATGAGGAAAGCGGTGACGTCGCTTAACCTGAGCCGGTGGGGACGTTCTCGAAAGTGCGCAACACGGTCGCGGTCGCGGCATGCCTGGCGGTCGTGACGGGATGCACGGCGCAGCCTGCAGCACCGACTCCGCCACCGGCGACGAACACGGACGACGGCTTCACCTCCCCGCTGACCGGCGATCTAGGCGTGGCGACGTTCACCGGGAGCGACGGGACCACCGGCGCCGTCCAGTTGAGCGCGGCGGACGGCCGGCTGGCCCTGACATCCGACGAGCTCGTCATCCCCGCCGCGTCCTCCGGTTCCGTAGCGGTCATGGGGGCGCTCGATCCGATCGACGCGGATACCACCTGTTTCGACGTCGATTTCCCGATGCGTCTCGCGGACGCGGAGTCCGGGAAGCCCTATAAGGCGTGGCGGAACCTCGCAGAGTTCCGCGGCGACCCGACAGCGATCGATCAACTCGTTCTCACGACACGACCGCAGGACGACCCCGACTGCTCGACCAGAATCCTCGCCATCGCTGACGTCCAGTGGAACGTGCAGCCGCAGCGCAATACCCTCGTCGCCCGGGACGTCGGCCCGCGTGCAGCAGCGCGTGGCGAGGTGTCATCCACTGACGGGAAGCCGACGTCGTACGCGGTCGCTCGCAACGACCTCGCAGAGGACGTCGCGGCACGATTCGGCATGACGGCCGACGACCTGTTCTACCTCAACCCGTTCCGGTTCCCCTCGGACGAGATCCTCCGCGTCGGTGAGGACCTGAATCTCACCGTTGCCGCCCGATGACCGCGAGCCAGGCGGTCGCCCTCGACGGAGGAGCGTGATGGTCGCCGTATCGGCCGCGGCGCTCTTCCTGCCCCAGGTGCGGATACTGTCGCGGCCCGTCATCGACCAGGAGCACCCGTGTTTCTAGCGTTTCTCGCTGGCGCCCCGGCCGTCATCGGAATCCTGTGGCTCGTCAACCTCTCAGGCGACAGGTCCCAAGAGAAGATGCGGCGGGACACCTGCATCGGCGCCCTTATCGTCAGTTTGCTGTTCATCGTCGGAGCCGTCGTCTACTGGTTCGTGCCGGTGGAGACGAGCAACGATGCTCAGGGATCGTTCGGCGGTTCCGCCTTCGCCGTCGCTGCGCTGGTCGTCAGCGGCATCCTCGGCCTCCTCCTCACCTTCATCCTCTGGCTCACGATGCCAAGAGGGACAGGGTTGGAGCGCGACTGATGTCCGGCGCTGCTCGCACGACGATGTGATCGAGAGGCGTTCACACCACTGACCCCGCGGAGACACTTCGACAGGGCGATGAGAATCGCGCCCTGCGTAGGCTGAGCGACAGTTCGACGGACGGAGCAGCGCACACCATGACAGACACGAACGCGATCGGCCGGCTATCCGTCATGGCCGCTGCGACCGGGCTCGTTCTGGCCCTGGCCGGGTGCACGGCACCCCTCGAGGGAACCGCCGTCGCCAGCCCCTCGGCGACGTCCGCCGCTCCCAGCCTTCCTACGAACAGCCCCACGGATGACTCTGATGCAACGGACGCTCCCGCCGCCCAGTCGCTTCTGGAGCAGCTGCCCATCCGCACGTCGCTCGAGAGCGTGTCCAACGATGCGAGCGGCGATCTCCTGATCGAGGAGCGAGAGGACGGGACAGTGTGGCTGTCCTTCAGCGGGCTGAACCTGACCGGAGCAGTGGAACCGCGAGTCCTTCTCACGAGCGCTCCACTCGAGGACAACGACGGCGAGTTGAGGTTCCCTGCGGACGTCGGAAGCGAGGTCGGCTCGCTGACAGCGGATGCTGATCAGGAACTGCAGATCATCGATCCCGACACGATCGGCAGCATCGAGAGCGTCCTCATCCTGGGTGTCGGTGATCCCGGCACCCGCCAGCTCGCAGCCGCTCGAGTGCCGCCCTCCAGCACGGAACAGTGACGCCGCAGCGCCGCGAACGGGCATCGCCATGCATCGCTGCCAGCACCCGCGTCGCCCCAGGAGCATCACGAGCGCCCCGACTCGTCGTGGAACGCGCACGAGCTCTCATGGTGTCCTTCGCGTGAATCACCGGTCATCGATTCGGAAGGAACGCGATCC
>NZ_PSUC01000177.1:0-3417 GCF_002931635.1 Rathayibacter sp. AY2B7
GGCGGCCTGCTGCTGCAGGAGCCGGACCGCTTCATCGGCGGCCCCGGCGAGGTCAGCTCCGGCTGGCAGCTCGTCGCCGGCGAGCCCGCCGACGCCGACACGATGCTCGACCTCGAGTTCGCGTGGAAGGCCTGCCGCGCCGTCAAGTCGAACGCGATCCTCCTCGCCAAGGGCGGCGCCTCCGTCGGCGTCGGCATGGGCCAGGTCAACCGCGTCGACTCCTGCCACCTCGCCGTCACCCGCGCCGGCGACCGCGCCCCCGGCTCCGTCGCCGCCTCCGACGCGTTCTTCCCGTTCGCCGACGGCCTCGAGGTGCTCCTCGCCGCCGGCGTGAAGGCCGTCGTCCAGCCCGGCGGCTCCGTCCGCGACGCCGAGGTCATCGACGCGGCCGCCCGCGCCGGCGTCACGATGTACACGACGGGGGAGCGGCACTTCTTCCACTGAGTGACGGGCGCGGAGCGCCCGCCACTCGGGTGCTTGTCTTCCCCGCCGCTCCTTGCGCGGCGGGGCGCGGTCGGCTCGGCGACGGGGTGCGTTCCGTAGAGCGGGTCGCGTCGCCGGTCGCGGGAATCGCTGGGCACGCGATTCCCGCTGAACCGGCTCTGCCTTGGCGTGTTCGTCTTCCCCGCCGCTCCCCGCGCGGCGGGGCGCGGTCGGCTTCGCGACACGGAGCGTTCCGCGGAGCGGGTAGCGTCGCCGACCGCGGGAATCGCTGGGCACGCGATTCCCGCTGAGTCGGCTCTGCCTTGCGGCGGGCGTCTTCCCGGCCGCTGCTCGCGCGGCGGGGCGCGGTCGGCTTCGCGATGTGAGGCGTTACAGGGAGCGGGGGCGTCGCGGGTCGCGGGAATCATTGGGCACGGGACGCCGCTGAAACCGCTCTACCCTGCGGCGGGCGGCTCTTAGGGGGCTGCTAGGGGATCGACAGGCGGGGCGCGGGCGGGGGCGCGTAGGGTCACCGGGTGCCTTCCGACTCGACGCCCGCGTCCACTCCCGACACCCCGACCGCCGCTTCCACGATCGCCCCGAACCGGGGCCGCGCGCCCGGGACGGGCCGCCGGATCCTCGTCGCGCTGCTCGCCGCCGCGGCGACCGCGCTCGTGGCGCACCTCGCCAACCTGCTGGCCTTCTTCATCGGCAACCAGCTGCAGCCCGGCTCCATCCCGCAGGTCAACGCCTACTTCCTGCTCTCGAGCGTGCTCGGCTTCGTGGTCGTCCTCGTCCTCGCCGTCGCGGGGGCGCTCGGACGCACCTGGAGCGCCGCCCTCGCGGGACTCGTCGCGGGCGTGGTCGGAGCCGTGTTCGGCACGCTCGTCCAAGCCAGCGCCACCGGCGAGGCCGTCACGGGCGCCGTCTGGGCCTCCATTTTCCAGACCTTCGCCGGACTCAACCTCGTCTTCCTGCTCGCGTTCACCGTCTCGGCGGCGAGCGTCGGCCGCACGCTGTGGAACCGCCTCCGCACCACGGGCGCTCCGGCCGCCGCCGTCACCGACCGCCGCATCGCGATCGTCCGGGCCCCGGCCGCCGACCTCTCGGCGGGCGAGCTCACCCACCTCGAGCGCGTCCCCGTCGACCAGCAGCGCGCCCAGCAGCAGTGGGAGGCGTACGTCGACCTGCTCGAGCGGGCCGGCTGGGAGACGGTCGAGGCCGCACCGGCGCCCGGACTCGCCGACTCCGTCTTCCTCGAGGACGCGGTCGTCGTCTTCGGCGACCACGCCGTGATCGCCCGGTCCGGAGCGGAGTCCCGCCGCGGAGAGACGGCGGGCGCCGGTGCGGCCTCGACCGTCTCCCAGCCGGCCCGCTCGAGCAGGTCGACGTACGCCTCCCACTGCTGCTGGGCGCGCTGCTGGTCGACGGGGACGCGCTCGAGGTGGGTGAGCTCGCCCGCCGAGAGGTCGGCGGCCGGGGCCCGGACGATCGCGATGCGGCGGTCGGTGACGGCGGCGGCCGGAGCGCCCGTGGTGCGGAGGCGGTTCCACAGCGTGCGGCCGACGCTCGCCGCCGAGACGGTGAACGCGAGCAGGAAGAGGAGGTTGAGTCCGGCGAAGGTCTGGAAAATGGAGGCCCAGACGGCGCCCGTGACGGCCTCGCCGGTGGCGCTGGCTTGGACGAGCGTGCCGAACACGGCTCCGACCACGCCCGCGACGAGTCCCGCGAGGGCGGCGCTCCAGGTGCGTCCGAGCGCCCCCGCGACGGCGAGGACGAGGACGACCACGAAGCCGAGCACGCTCGAGAGCAGGAAGTAGGCGTTGACCTGCGGGATGGAGCCGGGCTGCAGCTGGTTGCCGATGAAGAAGGCCAGCAGGTTGGCGAGGTGCGCCACGAGCGCGGTCGCCGCGGCGGCGAGCAGCGCGACGAGGATCCGGCGGCCCGTCCCGGGCGCGCGGCCCCGGTTCGGGGCGATCGTGGAAGCGGCGGTCGGGGTGTCGGGAGTGGACGCGGGCGTCGAGTCGGAAGGCACCCGGTGACCCTACGCGCCCCCGCCCGCGCCCCGCCTGTCGATCCCCTAGCAGCCCCCTAAGAGCCGCCCGCCGCAGGGTAGAGCGGTTTCAGCGGCGTCCCGTGCCCAATGATTCCCGCGACCCGCGACGCCCCCGCTCCCTGTAACGCCTCACATCGCGAAGCCGACCGCGCCCCGCCGCGCGAGCAGCGGCCGGGAAGACGCCCGCCGCAAGGCAGAGCCGACTCAGCGGGAATCGCGTGCCCAGCGATTCCCGCGGTCGGCGACGCTACCCGCTCCGCGGAACGCTCCGTGTCGCGAAGCCGACCGCGCCCCGCCGCGCGGGGAGCGGCGGGGAAGACGAACACGCCAAGGCAGAGCCGGTTCAGCGGGAATCGCGTGCCCAGCGATTCCCGCGACCGGCGACGCGACCCGCTCTACGGAACGCACCCCGTCGCCGAGCCGACCGCGCCCCGCCGCGCAAGGAGCGGCGGGGAAGACAAGCACCCGAGTGGCGGGCGCTCCGCGCCCGTCACTCAGTGGAAGAAGTGCCGCTCCCCCGTCGTGTACATCGTGACGCCGGCGCGGGCGGCCGCGTCGATGACCTCGGCGTCGCGGACGGAGCCGCCGGGCTGGACGACGGCCTTCACGCCGGCGGCGAGGAGCACCTCGAGGCCGTCGGCGAACGGGAAGAACGCGTCGGAGGCGGCGACGGAGCCGGGGGCGCGGTCGCCGGCGCGGGTGACGGCGAGGTGGCAGGAGTCGACGCGGTTGACCTGGCCCATGCCGACGCCGACGGAGGCGCCGCCCTTGGCGAGGAGGATCGCGTTCGACTTGACGGCGCGGCAGGCCTTCCACGCGAACTCGAGGTCGAGCATCGTGTCGGCGTCGGCGGGCTCGCCGGCGACGAGCTGCCAGCCGGAGCTGACCTCGCCGGGGCCGCCGATGAAGCGGTCCGGCTCCTGCAGCAGCAGGCCGCC
>NZ_PSUC01000178.1:0-3412 GCF_002931635.1 Rathayibacter sp. AY2B7
CCGTGCCCCGCCTCCGTGCCGTGCGTCAGATCGGAGAGGCGAACACCACCAGGTTGTCTCGGTAGCGGCCGATCCGACAGGACGCCCGTGTCCACCAGCCCCCGCCCCACCCTCTTCGCCCTGCCCGGACTCGGGCTCGACGGCCGCGCCTTCGACGCGCTCGGCCGCGAGCTCGCCGACGTCGCGGACCTCGTCGCGCTCGACCTGCCCGGTGGATCCGGGACCTCGCTCGAGGAGATGACCGCTGCCACGATCCGCCGGATCCGCGAGCACCGCTCCTCCCGCTGGCTGCTCCTGGGGCACAGCATGGGCGGGAAGATCGCCTCGCTCGTGGCCTCCCGCACGGTCACCGGCCGCTCGGGCCTGTTCGGGCTCGCGGGCGTCGTGCTCCTCGCCGGGTCGCCGCTCTCGCCCGAGCCGATGGAGGAGGAGCGCCGCTCGACCATGCTCGGCTGGGTCGCCGACGGGCACCTCGACGAGGCGCAGGCGCGCGAGTTCGTCGACCAGAACGTCGGCTCGCCGCTGCCCGCCGACGCCGACGCGGAGGTGCTGGCCGAGCTGCGCCGCTACTCCCCCGAGGGCTGGCGCGACTGGCTCGAGCACGGCAGCCGCGAGGACCGCACCGGCGAGGCCGCCCTCGGGGCTGTGCCCGCCCTCCTGGTCGCGGGCGGAGAGGACGGCGACCTCGGCGCCGACGCGCAGCGCCGCCTCAACGGCTCCCTCTACTCCCGCGCCCGGCTGCTCACGCTCGCCGGGGCGGGCCACCTGCTGCCGTTCGAGCGCCCGGTCGAGGTGGCGGCGGCGATCCGCCGGTTCTGGGAGGAGGAGGCCGGCACGGCGCCGTCGGTCCCGGCCGACGTCGGCGCGGCCATCGCCTCCGCCCGCACCTCCACGCGGGTGCGCGGGCTGCTGGCCGTGCGCGCGCTCGCCGACGACCCGGAGTACGCGCCCCGCGCCCTGACCGTCGCCCAGCTCGCGGAGCTGCGCGCGATCGCCGACCGGGTCGTCCCTCAGGAGGGCGGCCGGATCGACCTGGCCGCGCGGGTGGACACGCAGCTCGCGAACGGCGAGGGCGACGGCTGGCGCAACGCCGACCTGCCGGCCGACCCGATCGCCTACGGTCTGGCGCTCGACACCCTCCGGGGCTTCGCCGGCCTCGGCCCCGCCGAGCAGGACGCGCGCCTCACCGCGATCGCCGACGGCTCCGCGGAGCTCGGCGACGGCTCGGCCGGCGGGCTCGGTGCCGAGCAGCTGACCGCCTGGTTCGAGGACTGCCGCGTCGACCTCGTGAAGCAGTGGCTGGCCCACCCCGCGTCGATGGCGCGGATCGGCTACGACGGCTACGCCAGCGGCGGCGACACGCTGCCGCTCGTGACGGGCTTCCGCCTGCTCGGCGCCGACGACCGCGAGACCTGGGAACCGACGACGAGGAGTCACCGATGAACACGACCGGCATGCGCCGCTTCCCGCTCGACGAGACGGTCGACGCCGTCGTGATCGGCACCGGGGCCGGCGGAGCGCCCCTGCTCTCGGTGCTCGCCGCTCGCGGGCTGCGCGTCGTCGCCCTCGAGGCCGGGCCGCACGTCGATCCGCTGGGCCACACCGCCGACGAGACGGCGGCCGTGGAGATCAACTGGATGGAGGAGCGCCTCAGCGGAGGCGAGACCCCCACCGCCTTCGGGCAGAACAACAGCGGCCGCGGGGTCGGTGGCTCGACGCTGCACTGGGGCGCGTTCACGCCCCGCCCCGACCCGCGCGACCTTCGGCTCCGGAGCGACTCCGGTGTCGGCCGCGACTGGCCGATCGAGCACGCCGAGCTCACCGCGTACATCGAGAAGGTGGAGGCGACGATCGGAGTGGCGGGCCCGGCCGAGTACCCGTGGGACCCGTCGCGCCGCTACCTGCAGGGCCCGCTCGCGCGGAACGCCTCGGCCGACATGATGCTGCGCGGCTGCGCGGCGATCGGGATGCGCGCGACCGACGCGCCCGCCGCCGTGCTCAGCGGCCCTCGGGACGACGGCCGCCCCTCCTGCGTCAACTGCGGCCAGTGCCATCAGGGCTGCCGGACCGGCGCGAAGACGAGCATGGACGTGACCTACCTGCCGGAGGCGGTGCGGGCCGGCGCCGAGATCCGGGCCGACTCGTTCGTGCACGGGATCGAGCTGGACGCTGCGGGCCGCGTGTGCGCCGTGGTCTACACGAGCGGCGGAGTGGAGCACCGGCAGCGCTGCTCCGCCCTGTTCCTCTGCGCGGGCGGCGTCGAGACGCCCCGGCTCCTCCTGCACACCGGCATCGCGAACAGCAGCGGCCAGGTGGGCCGGAACTTCCTGGCGCACGGGGCGACCCAGGTCTGGGGCACCTTCGAGAACGAGATGCGCGGCTACCGCGGCTACCCCTCCTCGGTGATCACCGAGGACACCGTCCGCCCGGCCGACGCGGACTTCGCGGGCGGCTACCTGATCCAGAGTCTCGGAGTGATGCCGCTGACCTACGCGACGACGCTCGCCCGCGGCGCGGGACTCTGGGGCCGCGATCTGATGGACGCGCTCGACGGCTACCGCTTCGCGGCGGGCGTCGGGATCAACGCCGAGTGCCTGCCCGCCGACGGCAACCGGCTGGAACTGACGGACGAGCTGGACGAGCACGGGGTGCCGAAGGCGCGCATCACGTTCTCGGCGGGCGCCAACGAGGAGGCGATCGACCGGCACGCGATCCGGACGATGACCGCGATCGTGGAGGCGGCCGGCGCGACGAGCACGCGGGTGATGGCGCGCACGGCGCACACTCTCGGCACCGTGCGGATGGGCACCGACGCCGGTGACGCCGTGATCGACGCGGACGGCCGCAGCTTCGACGTGCCGAACCTCTGGGTGTGCGACAACTCGGTGTTCCCGAGCGCGCTGATCGCGAACCCGGCGCTCGCGACGATGGCGCTCTCGCTGCGGACGGCGGACCGCTTCCTAGCGGCGTAGCGTCGCGGCGGTGGGGCGGTTGCGGGGCGGCTGCGGGGCGGGACGACGGGCGACGTGCTCCTCCGCGTCGCCGACTGACCGCGCGGGCGCGCCCGGACTGCGCGCCCGGACTGCGCACCCCGCCGGATCAGCCGCGGGGCTGTGCGGGGCGACAGCGCAGTCCCGAGACGCGCTGCTCGAACGGCGGCCCGACGCGACGGCGCTCGACGGCGGTTCGGCGCGCGCCGAGCTGCCGAGCTGCCGAGGTGCCGAGGTGCCGACGTGCCGGATCGTGGTGGCCGAACGGCGGCATGGCGCAATGCGGCGGCACGGCCCTGGTGTCGGCACGGCGTCAGGCGACGGTGCGGCCCCGGTGACGGTCCGCGCCTCAGCGACAGTGGCGCGGCGGTGCGGCCGCGTGAACCCGAGCGAAGGCGCGGATCCGAGCGGCAGTGGCGCGG